>CAYQWI010000083.1:0-7363 GCA_964421165.1 uncultured Natronomonas sp. | reverse complement strand
CTAATCGATATAAGAGTTATCTTTTGGACTATTTTTGCGAATATTGAGCTCATTTGAACATAATATTCGGAATTAAAACGACAACTGACAACCAGGGGCACTAATAGAGGCCGTGTTATGTCGTCTCGAGTGGGATCACGAGCGTCGGCCGGGACGTCTGAGTGATGACATCCTGTGAGACGCTTCCGAGCATCTTCCGCTCGTGGGCATCGACGCCGCGGGTACCCATCACCACGACGTCGGCGTCGATCTCGTCCGCGTACGCGAGGATCTCTTCGCCGGGGCGGCCACCTCGAACGACGGCCTCGCTGTCGAGTCCGGCCGCGTTCGCACGTTCGGCGACGCTGTCGACCGCATCCTGCGCGTTCGCCGTGAGCTCTTCGTCGACGGCGTCGGTCAATCCCTCATCCAGCGTCAGGAAGACGCCGCGATCGATAACCGAGAGCGCGTGGATAGTCGCCTCCCGTTGCATCGCGAGATCGATTGCCGCGTCGGTAACCGCGTCCATCTGTTCGCCGCCATCGGTCGGAACGAGAATGTCGTCGTACATCGGGTTCGATCGACGGTTGTCGTCGGAGGGAGTAAACGGATTCGGATATCGTTCTGCCCGACAGCAGCGATTACTGATAAAGAGCCACGACAAACCGTCTCATAGAGAGTATCGTGCCCAACGGCACATCGACGGATTTCGAATCCGCCACAGCCAGTCTCTCACAAATCACGATAAGTCCTATCAGTGGCCCATGCCGCCGCCGAGCGGCTGGTAGTGCGGAAGGTGTGGGTGCGGGATGTGGATTCCGATCGCCATCAGCCCGTGCGCCAACAGTACGTACCCAAGGAGGATGAAGGCGGCACCGAGCAAGCGGTGCAGTCGGCGGCGATGAACGGCGTCGACCGACTCGATGAGCGTTCCGTAGAGGAACACCGCCGGGATCGTCCCGATCCCGAGCGCCGCGAGCGCGATAGCGCCGGAGATCGCGGATCCGGTGGCGAAGGCGAACAGGTACGCAGGGTACAACATTGGGCACGGAAGCAGCGCGTGGAGCGCGCCGAGGCCGACGATGCTGGGGCTGTTGACGAACCGCTGAATTCGAACGGCGAGCGCGTTGATCGCTCGCCCGACGCCCGGAAGCTGAATTCCCGCAGAACCGCCGCCGAGCAGGTACTTCCCGCCGGCTGCGATGACGAACAGGCCGATGGCGATGCCGACGCCGCCGCGGAGTAGATCAGCCGTCGCCGTCAGCTGGTCGGCGGTGACGAACACGAACCCGCCGAGCGCTCCGAACGCCGCACCCAACAGCGTGTAACTCGCCGCCCGACCCACGTTGAACAGCGCGTGCTGTCGTACCTCATACACCGTGAGATGTCCCCCACCCTCGCGCCGTGTCGCAGTAGCCGTCCCGCCATCAGTTTTGGGCCGCATTCGGTCGGAGTACAACGTCACGAGCGGACCGCACATCCCGATACAGTGAGCTCCGCCGAGCAGTCCGATCACGAGAAACAGGAGGACATCCACGCGGAGTACGGCTTCGAGCATACTGGTTAGTAGGTAGTAGTGTGTAGCAGGCATTAGCGGTTCTGGTACGAGCGACAAAAGAGACGGAACTCTCTATCCGTTCCGGGAGATGGGAGCCAGCGAAACAACTACGTGATACCTCGGGATATCTAACCGTATGTACGAGAGTATTCTGTTGCCGACCGACGCGAGTACCGGAATGGACCGCGCCGTCGAGCACGCTATCGGAGCCGCAAAGGAGTACGGCGCGACGTTGCACGTCCTCTACGTCGTCGATACGGACACCTACAGCTCGTACTCGGGTGACGAGTACGTCCACGAGTTCGAAGGTCTAGAGAGCGCGCTCGAACAGGCCGGCAAGGACGCGATCGAAGAGATCGTCGAGGCGGCCGACGCCGAAGGCGTCGAGACGGAGACGGGAGTGCGACACGGCGTCCCACACG
This sequence comes from uncultured Natronomonas sp., assembly GCA_964421165.1. Lineage (GTDB taxonomy): Archaea > Halobacteriota > Halobacteria > Halobacteriales > Haloarculaceae > Natronomonas. The sequence goes on along the minus strand of CAYQWI010000083.1, from coordinate 5,404 downwards.
AGGAGATCCTCGCATACGCCGACGAGGCCGATATCGGGTTGACGGTTCTCGGCTCGAAGAATCGGTCCGGCAAGTACCGTCGGTTGCTGGGCAGCGTCGCCGAGCGGGTAACCCGGATGGCAGATCGACCGGTGACCGTCGTCAAAACGCCGGTCGAGACGTAGAGACGGGCCAGAGTCAACTGTAGACGATCGACGTTCGGGGAGGGCGCCCTCGGTCACGGGGACGAGACGATCTAGTCGTTCGTCTCCGTCAACCGATTGACAGTCTGTGCGATTTCGCCGATATCGCGTCGCTGGTTCCGGTTCGCTTCGGTGATCGTATCGATCTCGTTCGTGAGCGCGTCGGACTGCGTCGCGAGTTCGTCGACCATGCTCGCGATCTCTTCGGTGCTGGCGGCCTGTTGATCCATCGCGCTCGCGACCTCCTGAATTCCGTTCGTGGCCTCCGCAATCGCGGCAGCGATGTCTTCGAGCCGATTCAGGACGGTCGTCACCTCGCGAGTGGACGTGTCGATCGCTTCGTTCGCCGATTCGAGACTCTCGACGGTGGTTTTCGTCTCGGTTTGAATCTCGTCGACCATCTCCTCGATCCGACTCGCCTGCGTTTGCGATTCTTCCGCGAGCGATTTCACCTCGTCGGCGACGACGGCGAACCCCGAACCGGCGTCCCCGGCACGGGCTGCCTCGATCGACGCATTGAGCGCTAGCAGGTTCGTCTGGTTGGCGATATCGTCGATAACCTCGACGACCTCGTCGATCTCTTTGACCCGGTTGTGGAGCGTTTCGACGTCTTCGGTGACGCCTTCGGCGGCCTCGGTAACGGATCCCATCGTCTCGATCGCCTCTTTGGCCGACCGCCGCCCCTCGCTCGCGAGTTCGTCCGCGCGCTCACTCTGTGACGCCACACCGTCGGTCGTCGAGGCGACTTCCTCGACGGTCGCGCTCAGATCGCTCACTTCGTTTGCGACCTGTTTCGCGCTTTCTGCCCCATCGTCGGCCAGCGTCGCGAGCTCGTCGGTGCTTTCGATGATGCGTTCGGTCTCGTCTTTCACCCCTTCGATCGGCGTCTCGATCTCCGCTTTGACCTCCCGCTGGAGCGTCTCACGCTTTTCGAGTTGCGTTTCGATCTGTTCGCTGTACGAGTGGATGTACGTATCCATCGCGATTTGTTGATCGAGGTTCATGAGTTTGAGCGCCGAACGGAACCGGTTCAACGCCTCATCGACGGCGCGGTCGACGGAACCCTCGTCGGCAGCGCCGGAGTCGGGGTCGGGTCCGGCGTCGCGTCCGTACTCCGATTTGATGTCTTCGGCGATCCCGTCAGCGACCCCATCGTAGTAGACGGCGTACGCACCGAGATAAAACGCCGGGCCGAGATCGAGCATATCGTGAAGCTTACCGATACGTGCGCGACGGTCGAAGTACGATTGTCCGTACTCTCCACGGCCGAGATCAAGGAGATACTCCCGCTGAGACTGTTTCAGTGCCTCGATCGGCTTCGAGGACGAATCGAGGACGGCAACGCTTTCGGAGTGAGACTGCAACAGATCGTAGAAATCCTCGACGAGATCGTCGGCGATACGTTCGAACGTCCCGGACATCGCCTCGAGACGCTCCGTGTCCGCAGCATCGAACCGCGTAAACGCCTTTCGGCGTTCGATCTCCTCGCCGTCGATACCGATTTCGGCGGAGAGCGATTCACCATCGACCGACTGCCTCGATTCGGAATCCACCTTGTACGTCGTTTGCGAACTCATTTGCTCGTGGATGAACCTCGCCGAGCGTCCGGCTTAATAAGATGGAGGGAATCGAGCAATGAAACTGGAAACCGAGCCGAAATCAGACGAATCGAACCGGCTCCGGATCGAAGGAATCACCGCGCCAGCGCCAGCTTCCGAGTTCGGCCGTCCCTCCCGAGAGCGAAACGATGACGTAGGAGTATCCGGGCCACGCCGCCGATCTGGCGTCAGTCTCGCTCGGTTCGGCCGGGGCGTGAGGATGGGAGTGATAGAATCCGACGACATCGAGACCGGCTTCGTCGATCCGATCGAGGAGTTCGATCTCCTCGGTCGGTGCGATCTCGTATCGCGTTTCGGGCGTTTCGGCCGCGTTCGTCGCCGGATACGCTCGGTCGACGACCGACGGCTCGCCGTGGCGACCGGCGAGCACGCCGACGACCTCCTCGGGCGCTCCATCGCGGGCGCGTTCGACGATATCGGTACGGATCGATTCGGGAAGTTCGAGCGTCATGTGGGCGTCTCGGAAAGCGATCGGGCCATCCACGTCTCCGCGCGATCGAACTGTTCCGGCTGTATCAGCGACGCCAGCGTTTCGAGGGTCTCGACGACGCGTGGTCCGGGGCGGTTGGTCAGATGGTGGCCGTCCATGGCGTAGGCGCGGTTCATCCGGACGGCCCGGAGGCTCGACCAGCCCGGCCGATCGGTCACGTCATCCAGATTCTCGAACGTCTGTTCGAGCTCGAATCCGCACGGTGCGGCGATGAAAATGTCGGGGTCGTACTCGCGGATCTCGTTCCACTCCCGCGGCGTCGAGGCGTCGCCCGGCTCGGCGAGGCCGAACTCGCCGCCCGCAAGGTCGACCAGCTCGGGAACCCAGTGGCCGGCGACCATCGGCGGATCGAGCCAATCGAGCACCGCGACCTCGGGGCGGATCGGGCTCTCGGCGGCCGCCGTGGCGACGCGGTCGACTCTGGTCCGCAGTTCGGCCAGGAGATCGCTCGCTCGCTCCGATCTGCCGAGCGCCGCTCCGATCGCCTCGATATCCTCGAAGACGTCTTCGAGGCCGTGAGGATCCGTCGTCAGGAGCTCACACTCCAGACCCAACTCCTCGATCGCCGCTTCGACGATGACGGTGTCGACGGCACAGACGTCACAGATACCCTGCGAGATGACGAGGTCCGGATCGGCGGCGGCGAGCGCCTCGCAGTCGATCCGGTAGACGCCGCCTTCAGATTCGGCCTGTCGCACCTGCTCGTCGATCTCGGCGCTCGTCGCGTCGGCGTCGACTCGCGATTCGACGACGGAGGGCGTCTCCGCGACCTCCGGCGGATAATCGCACTCGTGGGAGGTCGCGACCGGGTCGACGCCGAGAGCGGCGACGATCTCCGTCGCTGAGGGTAAAAGCGAGACGACGCGAGGGGCCGCAGGGTCGGGTGACATCTCAGTTGTGCGAAGTTCGACCGGGAGTGCAATGAACTTGCTGGCGAGAGGAGCGTCGACGTGGCTTTACATCGACTCGGGCGCTTCGACGCCGAGAATGTCGAGTGAGTTCGCGACCGCGTTTCGGGCGGCGACGACGAGCGCGAGGCGGGCCGCTCGCGTCCGCTCGTCGTCGGCGGTGACGACGGGACACTCGCGATAGAATCCGTTGAATCGGTCGGCGATCTCGCGGGTGTAGGTCGCGATCCGGTGCGGTTCGTGATCGTCAGCCGCGCGTTCGACGACGCCGGGGAAGCGAGCGATCGTGTTCAGGAGATCCCGCTCGGCGTCGGTCGTGAGCGCGGAGACGTCGAGTTCGGGCTCGATGTCTCCGGACTCGTCGACGATTCCGCAACAGCGCGCATGAACGTACTGGACGTACGGCGCGGATTGGGCCTCGAAATCGAGCGCGCGCTCCCACTCGAACGTGATCGCCTTCGCGGGCTGTTTGGAGACGATGTCGTAGCGAACTGCGCCGATGCCGACCTGTCTGGCGATCCGTTCCACATCGGCGTCGTCCAGATCGTCGTCGCGGAGTCTGTCGTCGAGTCGAGTCTCGACCTCCTCGCGCGCGCGGTCGACCGCCTCATCGAGCAGATCGTCGAGTTGGACGCCGGTCCCCGCCCGCGTTGACATCTTCCCCTCGGGGAGGTTGACGTACGAGTAGATGACCGTATCGAGCCGATCGGTGTCGTTTCCGAGATCTTCGAGCGCCGCCCGGAGCTGGCGGGCCTGCAGTTTGTGGTCCTCGCCGAGCACCGTCACCGCTCGGTCGTAATTTTCGAACTTCCACTCGTGGTGGGCCAGATCGCGGGTCGTGTACAGCGAGGTGTCGTCGCCGCGGAGGAAGACGAGGTTCTTGTCGATGTCCCCGAACTCGAGTTGCCAGGCGCCCTCCTCGTAGACGGCCCGCTCGTGGGCTTTGAGCCGCTCGACCACGTCGTCCGTCGAACCGTCGCGCATGAACCGGGTCTCCTTGACGAACTCGTCGAACGCCGCCGGAAGGCGGGCGAGACACTCCTTCATGCCGCCGAGAACAGTATCGACGACCTCGGTCACCCGCTCGTAGGTCTCCTCGTCGCCGTCTTCGAGCCCCTGCAGGATCGCCGAGATTTCCGCCTCGGCTTCCTCGACGGCGTCCGAGTCGGCGGTCTCCAGAAACTCGTTGCCCTTGCGGTAGTACCGGACCATCCGGTACTCGGCTCGGTCGCGGGCCGGTTCCGGAAGTTCGTCCTCCTCGAAGGTCTCGTAGGCCCACGTGAAGACGGCCATCTGCCGGCCGGCGTCGTTGACGTAGTAGTGGCGGTCGACGTCGTAGCCGGCGTACTCGAGCAGGTTCGCGACGGCGTCGCCGACGATCGGGTTACGTGCGCGCCCGACGTGAACCGGTCCGGTCGGGTTCGCCGAGGTGTGTTCGACGACGACGGACGTGTCTCGGTCCGGGAGAGAGCCGTATCCGGCGTCCTGTCCGGCGAGTAGCGTGTCCTCGAAGTAGGCCTCGCTCGGGACGAAGTTGAGGTACGGACCCCGGGTATCGACCCGACCGATATACTCGTAATCGGAGAGCTCCAGTTCGGCAGCTACGTCGGCGGCGACTTCCGGCGGCGGCGCGCCGGCCTCGGAAGCCAGACGGAACGCGACGCTGGAAGCGAAGACGGCCTCGACGTCCTCGGGCGGTTCCTCGATACCAAGGTCGCCGGTCGGGTAGCCGCAGGCGTCGAGCGCCGACGAGAGCGCGGTTTGGACCTCCTCGCGCAAAGCGATGAACATGTCCGACGTTTCCCGGGGCTGAATAAAGGCGTTTCCGAACGGGACGACCACACCGAGCGTCCGGCGCGGTCGAGTCAGTACCCGATCGCGGCCGCGTGCAACCGTGGGGGTTATTCGTATCGGGGCTAATTAGCCGGACATGCCCAAGCAGGTCGACGACCCCGACTACCACAGCGTCAATCACACCGCCGCCCAGACCTGCGGGTGGACCGCGAACGCCCTCCGCGGCGAGGGACGCTGTTATAAAAATCACTTCTACGGGATCCAATCCCACCGCTGCATCCAGATGACGCCCGTCGTCAAATGCAACGAGCGCTGCGTGTTCTGCTGGCGCGATCACGCCGGGCACGCCTACGAGCTCGGCGACGTGGAGTGGGACGATCCCGACGCCGTCGCCGAGGCGTCGATCGAACT
>CAYQWI010000082.1:0-7372 GCA_964421165.1 uncultured Natronomonas sp. | reverse complement strand
CGGGGTCAAGTGGTTCGAGACGCCACAGGCGTCTCGTCATCACGGAAATCTTTGACTTCCGTACGACCTCGGGGTATTCGCCTTGACAGCCGATAAAACGACGCGTTCGAAGATCCGCGGAGTACCTTTGTCTCGTCGTCCCCGCACACGGAGGGTTCCGAACGGTTTCGGGACGTTCGCCTTGCCCACGCGTTCCGGTCGCCGATACCGATTCTCAGGACAGTTCCTCGAAGAACGACTCGACCGACTCGTTCGTCAGCTCCGGCCGTTCGTAGTGGACGTAGTGACCGGCGTCGGGGACGGTGTCCAGTTCGTAGTCGGCGAAGTACTCGTCCAGCCGGTCCGCCCATTCGGATCTGACGATCGGGTCGCGCTCACCCCACAGGATCCGCGTCGGGACGTCGATCGGATCCATCGACGGGGCTCCCTCGCGCATGAGGCGCTTTCGATCCTCGTCGGCGGCGATATACCAGTAGAAACCGCCCTGAAGCGTCTCCGGATCGGAGAACGTATCGATCCATGCCTCGCGGTCTTTCTCGTCGAAGGCGTCCGGATCGCCGGCCCAATGCGAGAGGAAGTGACCGATATACCGGCCACAGGTCTCTCGACTCTCACCGACCAGCTCCGCCGCCCAGGGCTGTTGATTGAACGACTGGTACCAGATCTCGTCGATGTGACCGGGGTCTCGCCACCGTTTTCCGATCCCCGGATACGGACAGTCGAAGAAGAACAGCCCGCGAACCGTCTCGGGACGCTCGCGCGCGATCCGCTGTCCGACGTACGCGCCGAGGTCGTGACTGACGAACCCGAACTCGTCGATGCCGAGCGTCTCCGCGAACTCCAGCAGGTCGTCGACGTGATCGTCGATGCCGTATCCGTCGGCGGGCGAAACGTCCGGAACGTCGGACTCGCCGAACCCGGCCAGATCCGGGACGATCACCTCGAAGGACTCTCTCAACGCCGGGATGTTCTTCCGCCACACCCGCCAGTACTCCGGCCAGCCGTGGACCAGAAACAGCGGAAACCCTCCCCCCTCGCGTACGTAATGGATCTCGTTACCCCCGACTTCGACGTACTCGTGGTTCCGGGACATCGTCCGAGACCACAGATCATGCGGCGTGATAACATAAAATGACGGGTCGTGACGGAGGGTTTTCGCGGGACACCTACAACTCTTCGAAGAACGTCTCGACCATTTCACCGGTATCCTCGACGATCCCTTCCCAAGCCTCGTTGTCGGGGGCGATCCCGGCGAGTCGACCGATCTTCATGATCGAGACGTGATACACCTGCTGGACGCCGGGGGACTGCTGCCAGACGACGAAGTTACACGGGAACAGCGCACCCTGTTTGAGCGTCTCGTCGAGCGCCCGATCGGCCACGTTCGGGTTACACGCCCCGAGAACGTAGTATGGATCGCGATCGGCGTCGACTTTTTCGTTGAGCAGTTCCGACGGCGAGAACTCGACGGGAACACCGAAACCGGTGGCCTCGGCGGTCTCTCGGACGTGTTCGATGGCTTCCTCGTGGTCCATCCCGAGGGTCGCCTGTTTCTCGCCGATATCGTCCGCATCGAGTTCGGAGGGGTCGAACGGGAGCGTCATACCGGAACGTCGGCGCCCATCCGCAAAAACCGTTCGTGTGGTGGCGTCGTGTCCGGGACGAAACAGAGCGGACCGAACGCTACTCCGGCGTCTCCTCGGCAGTCGGGACGGGGCCGGTCCCGATGACGCCCCTGATGGCGCGCTCGAAGGCCTGCCGAGTGTCGAAATAGACCTCGTCGGTCTCTTCTAACACCGCAGCGAGTTCCCGGGGGCCGTCGGGCGTCCGGATCGTCGTCTCGCCCTCCCGTCGAACGATCTCGCTCTTTTCGATCGCGTAATGAAGCCGGGACGCGACCCTCGCGGGCGGTGCGCCCTCGACCGGCGCACCGTCGCCGAGCGGGACGGCCGGTCCCTCCTCTTCCTCGCCGTTGTCGCTCATACGCGTCCGTTCGATGTGCCGGTGCCTAACGCTTACGGAAGATTCAAGCCGAAAGCCTCGCCGTTCACGGAGCCCGGTTCACTCGACGACCGTCGAGACGAGTTCCTCCGCCCTCGGGCCGAACTGGGCGGCGAAGGCCACGTCGGCCTCGGTGAGTGCGCCGGTCGCGACGATCGATGTCCCGTAAACCGCGAACACCGCGATCGGAAGCACGACGGCGACGGCGATCGGCGGCAGGAAGAACACGACGAGTCCCCCGACGATGGCTGCGGGGATCGCCGAGAGGAAGATCCTCCCGAGGCTGTGTGTCAGCGGATGGATCCCACGGACGATATACACCTCGGAGATGGCCGCGAGACCGGCGACGGTGAGCGCCGTCGCGGTTCCGATCGCCGCGCCGGTGATACCGATCCGCGGCACCAAAAGCGCGCTGCCGACGACGTTGATACCGAGCAACAGCGAGGTGTTCAAAAAGACGAGCCGCGGGTAGCCGAGCCCCTGAAGCAACGCCCCGTCGGGGCCGCCACAGGTGACGTTGATCAGGTATCCCGCGGCGAGGATGACGACGGCGACGCTCGCGGCGGTGTACTGGGGCGTAAAGATGAGCGAGAGGTACGCGCTCGCGCCGAGCGACAGCGTGATGGCGAGCGGAAGAGTGAGTCCGGCGACCCATCGGGTTGCGGTCCGATACTGTCTCCTAACCCGGTCGTCGTCCCCTTTGACCTCGGCAATGAGCGGCTTAAAAACCGGTGACACGGCGGTAAAGACGATCAAGAGGTTCGCCGCCAACATGTATCCGACCCGATAGATACCGACGCCTTCGGCCGTCCCGAAGAGTCCGATAATGAAGTAATCGATCTGTCCGAGAATAACGTAGATGAGACCGGCGACGGCGAGCGGGGCGGCATAGGAGACCATCCGGCGCGGCGCGGCCGCGGTCACGGGGCCATAGAGCAGGTGTGGTGCGTTCCGTACCAGCAAAAGAGCCCCGACGATGGTCGCGAAAAACAGTCCGACGATGTATCCGCCGACGATACCGATGAGGCCGAACCCCGCCAAAAGCAAGCCAGCCGTCACCAACAACCGAACCGTCGGGCGGACGAAATCACGCATGTAGACGCGGTATTTCAGCTGTTTGATCGCGTTGAAGCTTCCGAGCAGAATATTATAAATCGCCAACATCGGGAGCGTCACCGCCAACAACAGAAGCGCGAAGGCCAGCGCCGGTTCGCCGAACAGGTTCGCAACCTGCCAGCGGAGCGCGATCAACCCCCCGGCGACGAGCGTCGAGGAAACGAGCACGATCGCACCCGCGGTGTAGACGACGCCGCGTGCACTCGCCTCGTCGTCCGAATCGAGATGCTGTGGAACGAAGTAATCGACTGCCTTCGGGAGCCCGAGCCCGGCAAGCGTCTGAATGAGCAACACGAGCGAGACGGCGAGAACGAAGAGTCCGTAAACGCCCGGACTGACGAGCCGAGTCATCACGGCGACGATGAGAAAGCCGAAGAGCTTCTTGATCACGTCGCCGGCGAAGGTGATACTGCCCTGTTTGGCGAGCGTCGCCGTCCGTTCCGCGTCGGGGTCCGACGGCTCTCCGTCGGCTGGCTCGGCGGCTTCCGCGGCGGGAGTTGCCATCTCGGGCGGGGCGTCTGGTTCGCTCATGTCTGGTTACGGGGCGAGCACTGGTCGGTCAAACGGAACGTCAAACGATCGTCGTGATCTCGATCGCATACTCGTCGACGGCCTCGGTAACCGGGCCGACCTCCGGATACTGGACCTCGAACGACTGTGTTCCGATCTCGAGGTCCTGTAGGCGTTCGAAGGTGGTATCGAGCGGTTCGTCGTCGGCATCGAAGAACTGACCGCGGAGTTCGACGTGTTGCAGATCCGCCTCGTTGATCCGAACGTGCCCCTCGATGGCGACGGTCGCCTCGTCGGTTCCGGGATCGTGACGGACGAGTTCGTGATCGACGATCTCGGCACGATCGTCGGGATCGGATTCGTCCTCGGGTGAGGTCCCGTTGCCGGGGCCCACATCGCCGCAGCCGGCGACGAAAGCGGTGAAAACGAGCGTCGAGAGCAGTCCACGCCTATTCATCACTGGACATCTGTCCGCGGATACGGGGGCGGCAGTGATAAAACCGACCTCGAAGCGGGGCGCGGTCAGAACAGTCTATCGAGAAACAGCCGTTCGAGAAGGGTGTGTTTCCGGGCTTGGCGAGGCTGGACCATGATCGCGGTACACTCGACCGTCTCGACGAGTTGGTCGGCCTGGCTACCGCGAAGCCGACCGAGAACGCCCGATCTGTCGATACCGGTAACGAGGAGGTCGGCGTCGCCAACGAAGCGTGCGATACCGGCAACCGGGTCGTCCGTCTCGAGAACTGTCGAACGGGCCGGGACGGTCAACACCGATATCAGTTCGTTGTGGTATCGCTCGACGTCTTCGCGTCTGCTCTCGGGAGCGTCCGCCGGGATCGTCCGGATGAGATTGATCTCGGCGCCGGTTTCCCCGGCGATCGCGTCGGCTATCAGCAGCTTCAGCGGTTCGTACGGTCCTTTTCCACGGCTCGCGACGGCGATCTCCGAGACATCTTCGAGTCCCCGATCCTCGACGAGCGCGACGTCACACGGCGCGTGTTCGAGTATCCACTCGGTTTCGCGTTCCCCGAAGAGGTTCCGGAACCGTTCGGCCCCACGACGCTCCGTGAGCATGAGATCGACGTCCTCGTACGTTGCGAAATCGACCATCGCCCGCCGGTGGTCCGTGCTGTCGATCTCCCTGTAGTCGAGGGTCGTTTCGGAACGATCCGCTCTCGGGGCGGTGCTGTCAGGTGTCGTGGCTCGCTCCGTTCTCTCGGATCCGTAGCCGCCACCGGAGAGCCGGACTTCTCGATCCGCTTTCCGACCCGGATACCAGCCGGGGGCCTCGCTGGGATCGTTCGGAAGCCACTCGGGCGGTTCCGAGGGGTACGATCCGGTCGGGCCGCCCGGCGAGAGATGGCTGGGGACGTCGACGAACTCGACGACAGAGACCGACGTCGATCGGATCCGCCCGAGATCGGAGGCGATCCGGACCATATCGCGGTAGGACCCCTCGGTCGTTTCGTCAGTCACCGCGACGAGCACGTCGTAGGTGCCCGCAGATCCGTCGGTCGCGAACAGCTCACGGACCCGTTCGATCCCCCGTCCGTCGATCTCCTGGCGGACGCGGCTCTGTGCGGCGCTGTCCGGTTCGACACGCGGCCGGGCATATAAATAATACCAGACGAGCGAGAGGCCGGCGATACCGAGCGCCCCCGCGAAGGGGACGAAGCCCATCTGTGTCAACACGAGCGTCCCGCCGCCGATGCCGAAAAGTTGCAGCCACGGGTACAACGGCGAGATGAACGCCGGATCGTACTCCTCGATGGCACCCTCACGGAAGCCGATCAAAGCGACGTTGAGCAGAACGAACACGAGGATCTGGAACGCGCTGCCGAAGGCCGCGACCTGTTGGATCGGAAACACCGTTACCATCACGATCAGAACGGTCCCGGTCAGCGCAACCGCGTTGACCGGCGTCGAGAACCGTTCGCTGATCGACTCGAGTCGATCGGGGAAGACGCCGTCCCGCGCCATCGCCAGCGGGAACCGCGACGCGGCCAAAAGCCCCGCGTTCGCGGTCGAGGCAAGTGCCATGATCGCCGCTATCACGATCGCGATGACACCGATTCCGCCGATGGTCTGTTCGGCGACGAGCGCGATGATCGCTCCTTCGCCGTCGGACTGAAGCTGCCCCGCCTCGATCGCGGCCGGAATGTCGAGGACGCCGATCGTCACGTAGACGATGAGGGCGTACAGGACCGTAACGAAGGCCAGCGCACCGAGGATCGCCAACGGGAGGTTCCGTCCGGGGTCTTTCACCTCTTCGGCGACCGCGCCGATCTTCGTCAGCCCGGCGTAGGAGATGAACACGATCGCGGTCGCCGCCAACAGCCCGTCAGTTGTGGGATCGAACGCCCCAGTGGTTCGCTGTGTGTCGATCGCCGGAACGCCGGAGACGACGAGCCAGGCGAGTACGGCGACGAGTACGGCGACGATGCCGAACTGGAGCTTCCCGGATCCCTCGGCGCTCACGAGATTGACAGTCGTAAACAGAAGCGCCAACGCGACCGCAAGGACCGTCACGAATTCCGCCAACGTCGGCGCGACGACCACGAGGTATGGGACACCGCCGACCAGGGCGAGGGCGCTTTTCAACGAGAGCATCAGCCACGTGCCGACACCGGCGATGGTTCCCAACATCGGCCCCATACTCCGCTCGACGTAGAGATATGGGCCGCCGTCCTCCGGCATCGCGGTCGCCATCTCCGCGATCGACAGCGCCGCTGGGACGACGAGAACCGCGGCGAGAACGAACGCGAAGACGGCGGACGGTCCCGCCAACACGAACGCGATACCCGGAAGAATGAAAATACCACTACCGACCATCGCCCCGATCGCGATGGCGGTCGTCGACCACAGCCCGAGTTCACGTTTCAGCCCCATATCACACTGAGTACGGTACTGATCGGATCTTGTCCCAGACGATCGTCCCGTCGCCGAGATCTGCTGTCATTATATGTACTTATAATGTCGGAATATTGTTTTTGATACCTAACTAGTTAGAAACCAGCGTACCGATCGACCCCGTAGAGTTGATACGGCTCGACACGAAGCGGGTGTATGTACCGCTGGGGACACGTCGGCGCGGCGCGGTTCTGTTATGCGCCGCTCGGGGCAGCACTGAGCGGTCTCGGAAGCCCGGAACTCGCCGCACTCGGTGCCGTCACCGCCGTCGCGTTCTCGACGGTCCCCGACGCGGACGAGCTTCTGCCGATCGACCATCGGGGGCCGACACACACCGTCTGGTTCGTCGTCGTCGCGGCACTCCTTGCGGCCGTCGTCGGTGCCGCCGCCGGCGTCGTCGTCGGCCGTCCGGCCGCGATCGCCGCGACGGTCGGTGTCGCGACGGGAATCTCGCTGACCTCCCATCTGCTCGCCGACAGCATCACGCCGATGGGGGTTCGGCCGTTCTATCCGATCTCGATGTGGCACCACAGCTTCGGGATCACGCCGGCCGCGAACCCCCGGGCGAACACGACGATGCTCGGCGTCGGTATTGCCTTTACCCTCGTCTGTCAGGGGATCGCGCTTTCGCTTTCGTAGCCGTCCGGACGCTTTTCGTACCCCTCGCAGCGAGTGGTCCTCACGACCGGAACTGATTAGTATTCGGCCATGATATCACTTGGTTGTATGACCCAGTTTAACGAGTTCAGCGACGTCGGCGAAGCGGAGGTAACGCGAGCGATCGGCGCCGAGTGGACCGAGGAGTTCATGGACTATTCCGAATCGGACGTCATCG
>CAYQWI010000081.1:0-7447 GCA_964421165.1 uncultured Natronomonas sp. | reverse complement strand
GTCGAGGCGCTCGAACGTCACGTCGAGTCCCGATAGCTGGTCTCGAGGAGAACCCCGTGGGAGTGTTCATCTGGTTACGGCGCGGAGGAGATCACTTGCCCCAGAACGGATCGCGCTTGCGGCGTTTGTCCAGATACATCCGCAGCGCTTCGAGCTCGTCGGCGGGGATCTCGTCGGCCAGTTCCTGCTCCAGTATCTTCGCGTGTTTCTCGGGCAACTCCGTCCACAGCTCGTCGCCCTCCCCGATCTGTCTGCCGACGGTCGGCCCGTCGATGGAGGCGGCGACGGATTCCCTGGCGCGGGCCGCATCGATGTCGTCGCCGGCGTCCTGCAGCGATTTCAACTCGCCGACGCGCTCGGGTTCGTTCCCGTCCCACTTCACGACGCGGGAGTTGCGTTTGAGCGTCCCGGAGAGCACTTCGACACCGACGACCGCGGGGTTGGACTGTCTGAAGACGTGATCTTCGAGAATTCTGAACCGGCAGGGCCGCTGAATCTTGTCGAGAATCTGCTCCTGTTGGGCGTCGTCGATGGCTTTGACGTGTTCGTCGTACTCCTCGACGAGCTGATAGATAACGTCGTCGGCGAAGAGGTCGACGTCGCTCTGCTCGATCTCGCGCTCGGCGTCGTCGAGCACGTCGACGTTAAACGCGAGGATCGCGGCGTGTTTCGGATCCTCGGCAGTCGACGCGACCGCCACGTCCCGCGGGGCGACGTCGCCGACCTCAGCGCGAACGATCGGGATGTCGGCCTCCCCCAGCGCGGCGGCGATGGCTTCCAGCGAGCCGAGGGTGTCGGCTTTGACGACGATCCCCTGCTCTTCGGTGACGACCTCGATGTCCGCGAGTTCGGCCCGGACTTCCGCGACGACCTCCTCGAGGTTTCTGTCGCGAACGACCCGGACCGGCGCGCCCGCCATCGCGTCGTCGAGGTCGGGGGCGGCGATCTTGACACCCGCGGCGGCCCGAACCTCCTCGACCTGTTCGAACTGCTTTTCCGTTCGGATCTCCGCGAGCGGACGCGGCTGCAACAGCGCCCGAACGTCGGTGATGATCGGCTCGTTCTTCCCGCCGACGACGATGGTGTCGTCGGCGCGGATCGTCCCGTCGTAGAGGACGGTATCGAGCGTCGTTCCGAACCCTCGCTCGTCTTTGACTTCCAGCACCGTTCCGACACCGGGTCCGCCCACGTTGACCGACATCTCGTCTTTGAGGTACCGCTGTGAGAGGCCCATAAGCACTGTTAGCAGGTCCGGGATCCCCTCACCGGTCTCGGCCGATACCGGCACGACGCCGATGTTCTCCCGGAAGTTCTGGACGCGCCAGTACATATCCGCCGAAAAGCCCTCGTCGGAGAGTTGCCCGATGAGCTCGTAGAGTCTCTCGTTGAGCCGGCTTTCGGCCCGATCGCTCTGGGCTTCGAGCGTGGTCTGCACCGGCGAGTCGGGGTTCGGATTCCAGCCAGGAACCGTATCGATCTTGTTCGCGGCGACGATGAACGGCGTCTGCGTCCGCTTCAAGATGTCGAGCGCCTCGTGCGTCTGCGGCTGGAAGCCGTCGTTGATGTCGACGACGAGGATCGCGATATCCGCGAGCGCGCCGCCGCGGGAGCGCAGCGTCGAAAACGAGTGATGGCCGGGCGTGTCGATGAACAACAGCCCGGGGAGATCGAAGTCGGTCGGATCGACGAGCGCGCCGGCGATATCCGAGATCGTCTCCAGCGGGACGGCCGTCGCTCCGATGTGTTGGGTGATAGCCCCGGCTTCGCCCGCGGTGACGGCCGAGCCCCGTACCTCGTCTAGCAGGCTCGTTTTCCCGTGATCGACGTGACCGAGAACGGCGACGATGGGCGTCCGCAACTCCGCGTGATCCCCGGCGTCGGTGGTGTCGGATTCAGACATAGAAAAGCCCCTTATCACTGTGTGGCTTCCGGCGGCATATAACCGTTTCAATTCGGATCGTCACCCGAACGTTGATACCGGATAAACGCAAAGCGGGACGTATGCCCGATATACTCGCCGAGAACCTCTCGGATAAAGAAGTCATGGGAGCGGACGGCGCGAACCTCGGAACGCTGTACAACATCACGATGGATCTGAAAACGGGGACGTTACGGAACCTCATTATCGATCGCGGTCAGCATACGGGGGACCTCGAGTTCGAACGCGACGAGCAGGGCAACTACCGCATCCCGGTCAGCCGCGTCCAGGCGGTCAAGGACACCATCGTTATCGACCGCTGAATTTCGATGCACGTACTCGATTCGTCGGCATTCATCGATGAGTACACGACTGACCAACCGATCGCGACGATCCCGCTCGTTCGAGAGGAGCTCGAAGACGAGGCGGGGTATCGATTCGACGCGCTCGAAGGGTCGGGGATGCGAATTCACATTCCCGACCCCGAAACCGTAGAGCGGATCGAACGCGCCGCCCGCGAAACCGGCGACGCCGAAACCCTCTCTCGGACCGACGTCCGATTGCTCGCGACCGCGTTCGAACTCGACGCCGTCCTCGTCACCGACGATTACGCGATGCAAAACGTCGCCGAGAAGCTCGAAATATCCGTCGACGTCATCGCACAGGACGGTATCGACGAACGCCGCGAGTGGAAATTCCAGTGTCAGGGCTGCGGCCGCGTCTTCGATGACAACCACGACCGCTGTGAGATCTGCGGCAGTGACCTCGATCGAAAGCGTCCGTAGTCCGATCAGCTGACACGGCTCTGATCGAGCCTCTTCCAGTCCGACTTCGACGAGCTGACGGAGGATCTCCTCTTCTGTCAACCCGTACCGAGACGCCAGCCCTTCGATTCGCCGAGCGAGCTGCCCGTCGCATTCGAGGCTGTACCGTGGCATACACACGCATACGACTTCGCTCGCCATAAGTATGTGTCAGACGAATGACTGACATGGATCTCGGACGGACAGGCTTAATCGGGCGTCGATTCTACTGAGCACAATGAGTGAGCCAGCCGATACCCTTTCACGAAATCGCGTCGTCGGCTCGATGACGCTTCTCGGCGCGATCGCGCTGCTGGTCGGGATCGTAATCGGCTCGTTGACACTGGGTCTGATCGGCGGTCCGCTGTCGATTTCGCCGTCGGCACCGTCCGGCCAACTACTCTTCACGTTCGGAACCTACGCGGGGATCTTCGGCGTCGGATTCGTCTATCTCCTCCGATACGAACTCCCCGCTTCGTACGTCAGAGTGAGCGTTCCACGGTGGCGCGATATCGGTTGGACGCTCGTCACGCTCGTCGTCCTCGTCGGACTGTCGGCGCTCATACCAATTCTCATCTCGTGGCTCGGACTCCCCTTCACAGATCACAGTATCGCCGACACCATCGCGGCGAATCCGGCGATAGCTCTGTTATTCCTTCCCCTCTCGATTTTCCTGGTAGGCCCCGCCGAGGAGTTCCTCTATCGAGGAATTATCCAGACGCGGCTCCGGGAGGTGTTCGACGCCGGGCTCGCGATCTTCGTCGCCTCGATCATCTTCGCGGTCGTCCATTTCCCCGCGTATCTCGATCCGTCGAACGTCCTCGGAACGGTCGTGACCGTGTTCGTAATACTGCTCCCGCTCGGGGCGATTCTCGGAGCCGTGTACGAGCACACTGAAAATCTCGTTGTCCCCGCGCTGGCGCATGGCTTCTACAACGCGGTCACCTACGGACTACTCTATATGGACGTCGTCGGAATGTGATCGGGAGGACACCGTCGACGGGCGCCGAACCGTCATTCGACTCGCCGAACGGTCTTCTCTTCGACCGCTTTGGCCTCCTCGAACTCACCGCCGCCCAACAAACCGCGGGCGGCCCGTTTACCCCACTCGACCGCCGGCTGCGTGAACGTCTCGACGCCCGACAACTCGCCGACCAGAATGCAGGCCGCTTCGAGATCGTAGAGCAACCGTCCCACGCTCCGGGCGTCTAGTCGGTCTATCTCGATCCGAACGTTCGGTTGTCCGGCCGCGGCCAGAGACGCTTCGGTCGCTTCGAACTCCGCGTCGAGCAACCCACCGAGACTCTCCCCACCGAGGTACGAGAGCGACTCCACGTCCGTCTCAGGAATCGGCGTATCGTCGCGCTCTCGGGGGCGGACCAGCGTGATGAGCTTGTCCTTTCGGCCGGCACGATACAGTTGGAGCTGGGAGTGTTGGTCCGTCGCCCCGAGCGCTCGAACGGGCGTCTGTCCGAGCCCGTCCTTTCCGAGGCTTTCGGCCCACAGCTGGGCGAACCACTCCGAGAGCGACTCCAACGCTTCGACGTACGGAACGAACGCGTTCGTCGTCGCCCCCCGGTTTTCGAGCGCGTACGCGATCGCACCGTACGCGTACGCCGGGGTCTCGAAGAGGGACGGTTCGAGAGATTCGCGGCCCTCTTTTGCCCCTTCGAGGATCGCCTCGATGTCGCAACCGAGCGCGGCGGCCGGGACCAATCCGACCGCCGAAAGCGCCGAAAACCGACCGGGGACGCCGTTGGGCACCGAACAGCTCGGCAGATCGTGTTCGTCGGCCAGTTCCCGAAGCGGTCCCGATTCGCCGGTCGTCACGACCGTCTGATCGGTCCACTCGACGCCCGCATCCGCCATCGCCTCCCGGACGACGAGGAAATTCGCAAGCGTCTCGGCGGTCGTTCCCGATCGGGAGACGACGTTGACGAGCGTCGATTCGAGCGGGAGATGCTCCAGCACGCGCCCCGTTTCGGCCGGATCGACGTTGTCGAGGCTGTAGTGTCCAGAGACGCCGAGCGCGTCGGTGATCGTGACTGCACCCAGCGCCGATCCGCCGATCCCGATCGTCAACACCGCTTCCGGGTCGAACCCCTCGACGGCCTCGTACATCTCGTCCGGGTCCGTATCCGCCGGAAGCGCGAGGCTCGCGTAGCCGAACTCCCGATCGTCGATCCCCGTCTCGATGCGTTCGTGCGCGCGTCGGACGCGGTCGTCGAGCCGTTCGAGGGACGACTCGGAGACGCCGCCGACGGCTTCCGAGGCGAGGGCGTTACCGAAATCTACGTTCATACGACTAGCGGTGAGCCGAATTATAATGGGCGTGGCGATGTGGCCGTTCGAGCGCAGGCCGCCCGCGGCTCGACCGCGTCGGCTGCGAAACACCGAAAAGGAACGAACGCGTTCGAGAGCGTATGACCGAACGGGAGGGGACGTTCCTGGTAACGCACGTCGACGAGGAGTCGGCGGTGTTGAAAAACGTCGAGAGCGGACAGGTTCACACGCTCGAGGAGAACCCCGGGCTCGAATCCGGTGAGGTGCTCGAAGGGGAACTCGCGCCAGAGCCGCCGATGGAGATTACCTATCGACTCGTCGAAGCCGAGGAGCGGCGACGGCTGTCCGTCGAGGAGAGCTCCGAACCGCCGACTCGACAGGAACGAGAAATCGCTGCAGAACAGCCGGTCGGCGAGATAACGCGGCGCGAACGCGCGGGCGTCGGCGAACTTCACGTCCTGACTGTCCCCGACGAACGGACCGACGAAGCGATCGAGGACGTCGTCGACGACGAGGCGACGCTCGTCCGGGCCGCTCGCCTCGGCGTCAATCGCGTCGAGATTCGCAGCGAAACCGGCGTCGTCTGCGTTCGATACCTCCCGTAGATGAGACAGTATCCCCCGATCCCCGACATCGAGAACGCGCCCGAGGAGATGTTCGAGTCCGGCCATCTGTGGCTGCTCGAAAAGATCGACGGAGCGCACCTTCGCTTTCGGCTCACCGACTCCGGGCTGATTCGATTCGGCGACCGAGACAGCGTGTACGACGATCCCGCGGCGATTCCGGAGCCGTACGGCCACGCCGTTCGACACGTTCGAGAGCACCTCGATCGGGACGCGCTCAGAAACGCCGTCGACGACGTGGAGTCCGTCGTCTTCTTCGGCGAGGCCACACACCGCCACACGATCGAGTACGACTGGGACCGGCTCCCGTCGTTTCTCGGTTTCGACGTGTACTCGGCGGATCGGGGAGCGTTTCGTCCGCCCGGTGCCGCACAAGCGATCTTCGAGCGGCTCGGACTCGACCCGGTCAACGCCGTCCAGCGGGAGCTCAACACGAGGGACTTCGATCCCGAATCGTACTCCGTCCCCGACTCGGCGTGGTACGACGGTCCCGCGGAAGGCGTCGTCATCCGGAACAAGCGGGGTGGACGAGCGAAGCTACGCCACCCGGATTTCCGAGAGACCGATGAGGGTGTTCCGACCGGGACGTCCGCTGAAGAGCTGGCCGACGCGTTCGCCACCGACGGTCGCTTCGAGAAACTCGAAGCGACACTCGAAAGCCGTGGGGTCGCGGTGACGTTCGAGACGCTGTTCGACCGAACGTTCGAGGATATCGTCCGCGAGGAGCACAAACGATTGTATGGCGGCTCCTCGTCCGTCGATCTTTCCGCCTTTCGCTCGGCGGTCGCGGCCCGGACGCGGTCGTATCTCGACCGGACGCGTCCGTAGACGACGCTTCGGGCAAACGACCGAGTAGAAACCGTTTTGTGTCCGAGCACACGAAGTACGACCGGGAACCGCACGACCGCAAATCCGACTCGCCGGCCGATTGGTCGGCTTGGGATTGCGGTAGTGCTGGCGCGACGTCGCGGCGGTTCGACGCCGCTTGCGGCGACCAGCGCCGTCAGACGCGGTCCGTGCAGTTCCAATTCAACAATGGCACGAATGCACTCACGCCGTCGCGGGTCGTCCGGTTCGGACCGCCCGACGGCAAACGAACCACCGGAGTGGAGCGACGTAGATGCCGACGCGATCGAAGAGCGCGTCGTCGAGTTGGCCGAAGCGGGACACGACCCGAGTCAGATCGGACTGAAACTCCGTGACGAGGGCGTTCAGGGCGTCCCTGTTCCGGACGTGAAGCTCGCGACCGGCAAGAAGGTCACCGAGATCCTCGACGAAAACGATGCGACCGCCGACCTGCCCGAAGATCTCCGAAACCTGATGGAGCGGGCCGTCGGTCTGCGCGAGCACATGGACCGAAACCCCGGCGACGCCCAAAACAAGCGGGCGCTTCAGAACACGGAGTCGAAAATCCGCCGACTCGTCGATTATTACCGCGGAAACAAACTCGACGAGTCGTTCACCTACGAGTACGACGAAGCCAAAGAGCTGCTGGAGTAATCGGATGTCGACCGCCGGTCACTCGGAGAACGAACCCCAACGCGTCGCCGCGACGCTTTCCGACGCCGACTTCGTTCGGCTCGTCGGAACCGCCGACGGCGACGCCCTGGCGGCTGCCGGGCTCTTCGCGCACGGACTCGACGCGATCGGGACTCCGTACCAGATCAGCCTCGCTGCCGTTCCCGAGCCGCCGGCGACCGACGCCGATTGCACCGTCTCGCTCGGCCACCCGAGCGGCGACGTGAGCGTTTCGAGCGCTCCGCTCGCCCTCGCCGCGGCCGATATCGTCGACGAGTTCGCCACCGGTGCGGTCGATTCGG
>CAYQWI010000080.1:0-7499 GCA_964421165.1 uncultured Natronomonas sp. | reverse complement strand
AGTTCCGCGTTGGGAAACTCCGCTTCGGGCCTCGCGAGCCGCGTCGAACCTATCGGCTTAGGGCGGGCGGAAGCGCTGACGGCGGTCGCTCCGAGTACACCGCTGATACTGGACGAAACTATTAAATATCTCAAAAGATCGGCTCCGATCACGCTGCTAAACCGGCGATAGAAGCGGCGATACCGCTGTCTTTTGGGAAATTATATAAGGACCCCGGCAAAACCAATGTCTGTATGGCAGACCTAATCGTCAAAGCCGCCGTGAAGGAAGCGCTCGATGACATGAACGTTGCCTCGGATTTCTATGACGCCCTCGACGACGAGGTCGAGGAGCTGCTCGACGACGCCGCGCGTCGTGCCGAGGAGAACGACCGCAAGACGGTTCAGCCCCGCGATCTGTAAGGTCGAGGCGTTCATATTTTTTGGCCGCTGTGTGCGTAGCCGCTGCTGTAGGAGTTCATACCCGATAGCGATCGACTCCGTCGGCGGTGCCGACGTAGACCTCGTCGGCCATATCGACGAAGAGGCCGTGTTCGACGACGCCCGCGAATTCGGATATTTCGGCGGCGAGGGCTGTCGAATCGGAAATCGCTCCGAACGCACAGTCGATCACGAGATTGCCGTTGTCCGTGACGACGGGGCCGTCTTTTCTCTCGGCGGCCCGAAGCGTCGGCGTTCCACCGAGCGCTGCCAGAGCGTCCTCGACGACCGGGACGGCGTCGGGCAACACCTCGATCGGGACCGGGAGATCGAGCCGTTCCGTGCGCTTGGTCGGGTCGGCGACGACGACGAATCGATCCGCCGCGCTATCTACGATCTTCTCGCGGGCGTGGGCGGCCCCGCCTCCTTTTATCAGATCGACGCTCGATCCCCCATCGAGTCCCGCAACCTGGTCGGCTCCATCGATCGCGATATCCGGCGTCGCTTCTTCGAGCGTCGTGAGCGGTATCTCGACCTCGCGAGCGAGTTGCCGGGACTGATAGGAGGTCGCGATACCCCGGATATCGAGCCCCGAATCGACTCTCCGACCGAGCGCTCGGATCGCCGCCGCCGCCGTCGATCCCGTTCCGAGTCCGACGACGTCCCCGTCGGAAACCGTTTCGGCGGCGCGTTCGCCGGCCCGTCGTTTCTGTGCTTCCGTTCCGCCGGACTGTTTCATGTGCGCGCCTCGAACCGAGACGGGAAAAGCGCTTGTGGTGGGAACGCCACCGGGCAGTATGGGCCGTACGTACTGTGAGAGCGACCTCGCGGCGTACGAACCAGTTTTCGTCGAGGAAACGGTCGGCGGAGGTCGCGTCGCCGCCGAGGAGTTCTGTAACTACGCCTGTCTCGTCGCCCACATCGACGAATCCGGGCTCGTCGACGGCACCGCCTGCGAGTGGTCACCTGACAGCTAGAGTTTTTCACCGTGGCACCGCGACATCGGATATGTTCGGAACGAGCGGGATCAGGGGAGTCGTCGGCGAAGCGGTGACCGCCGAGACCGCACTGTCGGTGGGTCGCGCGCTCGGCGCAGAGGGAGATCGTGTCGTCGTGGGACGGGATCCCCGCGAGAGCGGGGAGTTGCTCCTCGATTCAGCGACTGCCGGCCTGCGAGAGTCGGGGACGGACGTCGTCGATCTCGGGATCGCCGCGACGCCGACGATCGCGAGAGCCGTCGACTGGTACGACGCGGATGCGGGCGTCGCGGTGACGGCGAGTCACAATCCGTCCGAAGACAACGGACTGAAGCTGTGGCAACCGTCGGGACAGGCCTACGACAGCGCCGGACAGGATCGGATCGAAAAGCGGATCGAAGCCGACCAGTACGACCTCTCCGCGTGGGACGAGCTGGGGAGCCGCGAATCCGCCGACGCGACCGAACGTCACGTCGGGATCCTCGTCGAGGCGGCCGGTGGCGAAGGGGAACTCGATCTCGACGTCGCGGTCGATCTCGGAAACGGGGCAGGAAGCGTGAGCGTTGAGGCGCTGATCGAGGCGGGCGCACGCGTGGAGACGCTCAACGCGCAACCAGACGGCCGATTCCCCGGCCGTCCCTCCGAACCGACTGCGGAGAACTGTACGGCGCTTTCGACGCTCGTCGAGGCGGGCGAGTACGATCTCGGGATCGCCCACGACGGTGACGCCGACCGGATGCGAGCCGTCGCCGGCGACGGGACCTATCTCACGGGAGACGCGCTGTTGGCGCTGTTCGCGGCCGAGGCGTCGAGGTCGGGCGATCGGGTCGCCGTTCCCGTCGATACGAGCCTCGCCGTCGAGGATTTCCTCGCCGATCGGGGCGTCGAAGTCGTCCGAACGCCAGTGGGGGACGTGTACGTCGCCGAAGCCGCGACGGCATCCGACGTGGCGTTCGGTGGTGAGCCCTCTGGCGCGTGGATCTGGCCGGACGAGACGCTGTGTCCCGACGGACCGCTGGCGGCGATCCGTATCGCATCGATGGCCGCCGAAGAACCGCTGGAAGATCGGCTACGTGAGATTCCGTCGTATCCGATCCGGCGGACCAGCATCGAAACCGCGGAAAAAGGCGTCGTCATGGAACGCATCGAATCGCGCGTGATCGAGCGTTACGAGTCGGTCGAGACGCTCGACGGCGTTCGAGTCAGTACGGACGAGGGGTGGTTCTTGATCCGCGCGAGCGGCACGCAACCGCTCGTCCGACTCACGGCCGAGGCGCGAACGGCGTCGGCGGCGGACGCGTTGGTAACGGAGGCGAGAGAGGTTATACAGGCGGCGCTCGAGGAGTGACGGGAAACGGGAAAAGTCGAGAGATTCAGGTTACGTCCGACGAGTCGAACGAGCTTCGCGAACGTCCGAACCGTCGCGGATTTTGTCCTCACACTGTGGGCAAACGCGCGGGTTTTCGACTCCGTTCGGCGTGAAAACCCGTGCGTACGCTGCCGTCACGAACGCGCCGCAGTTTTGACATTCCGGCATGGTGCTACGATAGGATCGGATACACATAATAATAGTGTGGCAAGTGGTAGCGAACTATTCGCTAGTATATCCAACAAAAGCGAACTGTCACGCATCCGTTGTCGGGTCGATCGGGGTGAGAGATCACAAAAGCTCGAGGAGCGAATCGACTTCCTCGGCCGTGTTGAACGCGTGAACCGACGCGCGAATGGCGCCGGAGGGAAGGTCCCGAACGACGACGTTCGAATCGGCTGCGCGCTCGACGAACGCCTCGGCGTCGTCGACTTCGAACGCCACGAGGCCGGATTCGTACGCCTCGGGGGAGATCAGTCGTCCGCCGAGCTCGCCTTTGAGGCGGTCGGTCAGCCGTTCGATACGGCGTTCGATCGTTTTTAAGCCGATCGACTCGGCGATGTCGATCGCTTCGATCAGCCCGGCGTAGGGTGCGACCGCGCCGGTCGAGACTTCGAATCGGTGTGCGTTGGGATGATATTCGATCCCCTCGCCGGTCGGATCGGTCACGCTCCAGTAGCCGATATGTCGGGGGCGGAACTGTTCGATCGAGTCGGGGTCGACGTACATGAACCCGACGCCCCACGGGCCGAGGAGCCACTTGTGACCCGACGCGCAGACGGCGTCGGCACCCCACTCTCGAACGTCGACGGGATGTTGGCCGACGGTCTGGACGGCGTCGACGACGATCAGCGCGCCGGCGTCGTGGGCGATGTCGACTGCCGTTTCGACGGGTAACTGTGTCCCGTGTAGCCAGCTCTCCGAACTCAAACAGACGAGTCGGGCGTCCTCGACGGCCTCGCGGTACTCGTCGATCGGAAGTCGTCCGTCGGGACACGAAACCGTCGTCACGTCGGCTGACGTCCGTCGCCACGGCAATACCCCGGCAGGGTGTTCGAGGTCGGTGCGGACGATCCGATCGCCCGACTCCCACTCGATCGCGTTCGCGATGCGGCTGAGGCCGTCACCGGTCGAGGAGACGAGTGCGACATCGGCCGGACGGCAGCCGATATGATCGGCGATGGCCTCACGAGCGTCCGCCTCGAGGTCGGCAGCCGCGGGATAGTGCCCCGGATCGCAGGCGTCGAACTCGTGTCGCCGCTGGGCCGCGGTGATCGCCTCGACGACGGCAGTAGGGGCAGGGCCGCTGGCACCGGTGTTCAGGTACGTACACGACTCGCAGGCGGGGATGTCCGCGCGAAGTTCGAGAGGGTCCATACGCCGCCTTCGACCGTGGGTCGGAAAATCCTATGTGTCGCGGCGCGTGGGTTCGTGTATGCCGACGCTTTCGATCGACGGGACGACGCTTCGATACGAGTGCTCGGGCGAATCGGGGCGTCCAGCCGTCGCGTTCGTTCCCGATGCGGGGTTCGGTCCGTGGGTGTGGAGTTGGCAAGCGCCAGCGCTTTCGGGTCGCTATCGGACGCTCGTGTATGCACCCCGTGGGACGGACGGTTCCGGGCGGGAGGGGCCCTACACCGTCGATCAGTTCGTCGACGATCTCGAAGCCGTGCTCTCGGACGCGGGAATTCGACGCGTCCATCTCGTCGGGGCCGGATTGGGATCGATAGTCGCGCTCCGGTACGCCCGCGAGCACGGGCGGGCGCGGTCGTTGTCGCTTTTCGGCGCGGCCAGATCGGGAAGTGAGATCGACGCCGAACGGCTCTCGGAACTCCATCCATCGAATCCCGAGCTGTTTCGAGCGTCGCTTTCAGTGGCGTTCACCGACCGGTTTTTGAACGAGACGGAACTCGCGGATCGGATCGTCGAGTGGCGGCGGGCGGAAGACGCGACGGGTGAGGCGCTTTCGGGGCATCTGAATGCGATGGTAGAGTTCGAGACCGAGTCGCTGTACGAACTATCCGTTCCGACGACCGTCTATCACGGCGTCGACGATCCCGTCGTTCCGGTCGAGGCGGGCCGAGCGCTGGCAGCCGATCTGCCGCGGGGGCAGTTCGAACCGGTCGAGGGGAAACGGTGCTGTTACATCGAACACGCGACGGCCGTCACGGACGCGATTGACGGCTTCATCGACGGAGTGGAAACGGAACGCTGATCGCTGTCTCGTCCGAATGCTGCTCGTCGACTCGTCGGCTCGTCCCCTCGTGTACGGTTCGCCGTAGCTATCCGCGAATCTTCCCGCCGCCGCGGCGTTTTTACCGCTGGAAACGGTACGGACGGGCGATGAAACCCGACGTTGCGCTGTTGGACGCTTCCCACGGCAATCCCAACACGCCACGCAACTTCCGCCGGGAGCTCGGCGCCGATCTGCATCGCTTCTCGGTCGTCGATCGGGAGTTTCCGGAACATCACGACTTTGATGCGATCGTCGTGACAGGCTCGCGATCGTCGGTTTACTGGGAGGAGCCGTGGATCGACGAGACGCGAGCGTGGATCCGAGACGCGATCGAAACCGACGTCCCGGCGCTCGGAATCTGTTGGGGACACCAGCTGCTCGCCGACGTTCTCGGCGGAACCGTCGAGCCGATGGGCGAGTACGAACTCGGATACCGGACCGTCAGACACTGCGGCGCTTCGCTTTTCGATGGCGTCCCCGAGGAGTTCACCGTATTTACCACCCACTCGGACTCCGTCACGGAACTTCCGGCAGAGGCCGAACTGCTCGCCGAAAACGACTACGGGATTCACGGATTCCGGCACGGCAACGTGTATGGGATACAGTCGCATCCAGAGTACGACCTCGAAACCGCCGAACGGGTCGTTCGGGGCAAAGATCACCTCTCCGAGGATCGGATCGAGGCCGTCTGTGCGGGGATCACCGAATCGAAATACGAAGCCGCAAAGCCGGCGAAAACGATCTTCGATAACTTCTGTCGGACGGTTCGTTCGGAGCGGACGACGGCGGCAGACTGAATGTGTGAACCGCCTCGGGCTGTTCGCCTGTAGAATCGGCGACGATTTTGGGTGAGTGTAGACAACGATAGCTGAGTGAGTACAGACAACGACAACAGAGTGAGTGCGATGAGACGATATCAGTCCGGCGAACGTGGTGTGATAACACCCCGTTCAGAGTGTTTTTGACACTCCGAACCGATTGTGACGTATGCTCGATTACTTCGATCTCGAATCGGACCTAAGCGAGGAAGAGCGGATGGTTCGCGACACCGCACGGCAGTTCGTCGAAGACAACGTTCAACCCGATATCGGCGAGCACTGGATCGAGGGGACGTTCCCGAAAGAACTCATCACAGAAATGGGCGAGTTGGGATTTTCCGCCCCGAATCTCGACGGCTACGGGCTTCCTGACCTCTCCGAGCGCGCGTACGGACTCTTGATGCAGGAGTTAGAGGCCTGTGATTCGGGTCTGCGATCGATGGCATCGGTCCAGGGCGCACTCGTCATGTATCCGATCCACGCCTTCGGGAGCGAGGAGCAAAAAGAGGAGTATCTGTGGGATCTCGGTAGCGGCGAAAAAGTCGGCTGTTTCGGCCTGACGGAGCCGGAACACGGCTCGAACCCCTCGGCGATGGAAACCCACGCGGAGCGGGACGGCGACGGGTACGTTCTCAACGGCTCGAAAACGTGGATCACGAACTCGCCGATCGCCGACGTGGCGATCGTCTGGGCGAAGGATCGGTCCGACGACGATACGGTCCGCGGCTTCCTCGTCGACACCGACAAAGACGGCGTGAGCACCAACAAAATCGACGAGAAACTCTCGCTTCGAGCCTCGATCACCGGCGAGATCGGGCTCAATGACGTTCGGGTCGAGGAGTCCGACGTGCTACCCGGAGTGGCGGGGATGAAGGGACCGCTATCGTGTCTCACGCAGGCGCGCTACGGGATCGCGTGGGGGGCCGTGGGTGCGGCGCGCGATTGCTTCGAAACCGCCCGCCAGTACGCGAATGATCGCGAGCAGTTCGGCGGCCCGATCGGCCGCTTCCAGCTCCAACAACAGAAGTTGGCCGAAATGGCGACCCAGATCACGCTGGCGCAGCTTCTGGCCGACCGGCTCGCGGAACTGAAAGAGCGCGGAGAAATGCGCCCTCAGCACGTCTCGATGGCCAAACGAAACAACGTTCGGACGGCTCGCGACCAATCGCGGATCGCCCGCGAGATGTTGGGCGGCAACGGCATCACGGCGGACTACTCGCCGATGCGACACATGGCGAACCTCGAGACAGTGTACACTTACGAGGGCACTCACGATATTCACACCCTGATTCTCGGCGAAGACCTCACGGGGCTACAGGCGTACCAGTAGAGAAACGCAGATCTAGTGTTCCGTCTCGTCGAGCGCGTCGAACGTCTTTTCTGCCCACCTGATCGCGAAGTCGGGGCCGTGGTGTTCGTAGGCGGCGCTGTCGAGCGCGTCGAAGGGAGTCGGCAGTTCGACGTCGTGCTTGACGGCGCTACACGCCAGCTCCGCCGCGTCGGCGAACCCTGTTCGACCGAGTGCGACGTCCCGCGAGAGGTCTCCGAGACGGGGTTCGAGCCGTTCGCCCACATCGACCCACTCGGCGTAAAGGTCGGGGAACGTGTCGTCCCAGCCGGCGAAGACGTCCCGCGTCGATCGGCCGACGTACGCCGTGAAATGCGCCGCGGCGAGCTGGT
>CAYQWI010000079.1:0-7526 GCA_964421165.1 uncultured Natronomonas sp. | reverse complement strand
ACGATCCGACGCTTCGCGAAAAGCGCGTCCGCGTTCGGGAGCTACTCGAACAGTTCGACGAGTGGTCGATCGATCACGTTCCGCGAGAGATAAACGCCCGCGCGGACGAACTACTCAACGAGGCGCTCGATGGATAACGACGAATCGACGTCCGACACTGACGCCGACACAGCGGCCGCCACCGACGAGCAGACCGAGCGCGGGTCGCTTCCCGACGAGATAACTGACCGCGCTGAGACGCTCACGCGACGTGCGCGCGGTGCGACCGACGGAAACGAGCGGGCGGCGTATCTCGACGAGCGGGACGAGCTACTCGCCGAGTACGATTACACCGCCCGAGTCAGGGAGGGCGACACCGGCGAAACGCTCGTGCTGTATCCGTCCGAGTGGATCGAAGACGGAACTGTTCGGTTCGACCGGATCTCCGATACCGCCCGCGCGGTCGAACGGTCTCTCTCGGGCCCCGGATCGGACGCCGGATGGGACGAGATCGATCGGCACAACCGGGCGATTGCCCGCCGAATCAGCGAGCGACACGGAGAGGTACACGGGCGGACGGCGTCGGCGTTCGCGGACTTTATGAGCAATCACTACGCGAAACCCATCGAGATGGCGACCCCGGACGAGCGCGAGGAGTTCCGGACGGAGTACTTCGTTCGGAACGCGTGGCCGACGGGGAAACAGCGCGAACGGCTCGAGGAATCGCTCCGGCTCATCGCCGACGTCGCGGAAAGGAGTTCATAAGGGAGCGCCGTATTCGCATTCGGGTTCGCTGGCCGGATGTCGAAAGCTCTTTGCCGCTTTCAGGCGCTATCGTCGCGTATGGCTGGAGCGAACCTGTGGGAAGATCTGGAGACTGGACCGAACCCTCCCGAGACGATCTATGCGGTCGTCGAGTGTCTCAAGGGCGAGCGTAACAAGTACGAGTACGACAAGGACATCCCGGGCGTCGTGTTGGATCGGGTGTTACACTCGAACGTTCATTATCCGTCGGACTACGGGTTCATTCCGCAGACGTTCTACGACGACGACGATCCCTTCGACGTGCTCGTGTTGGTCGAGGATCAGACGTTCCCAGGCTGTGTCATCGAGGCCCGTCCAGTCGCACTCATGCGCATGGACGACGACGGAGAGAAGGACGACAAGGTGATCGCCGTCCCGTCCGAGGATCCTCGCTACGATCACATCGGTGATCTCGAGGACCTCACACAACAGACCCGCGCGGAGATCGACGAGTTCTTCGAGACGTACAAGAACCTCGAACCCGGTAAAGAGGTCGAAACGCTGGGGTGGGAGGATAAGCAGGCCGCACTGGACGCGATCGAACACGCCCAGGAACTGTACGAAGAGCAGTTCGGCTAAGCAACCTCGTCTCTCGACGCTACTGTTTTAAATTCGGTCGGTCGCAGGTGTTGATGCCGAGCAGCTGGTTCAGCGCACACCGTTGTGTCGCCGCCGTCGTCAACAACACGATTCCGACGAGCAGTACGATCGCCCCGTACGCGACGGGGAGCGCCTCGGCCAAAAGCATCGAGAAGCCGACGACTGCGAGGATAGCTCCGACGCCAACGCGCGCGATCCGATCGAGTCCACCGACGTTTCGTTCTATCATGCTATCGCTTGGTGTCGTGAGACATATAAATCCGCGCCTCACTCGTGAGGGATACCCGATCGACGGCCGATCAAGACCACTCGCTTCCGTCCGCCAGATCGATTCCGTTGTCGAGTTTCGAGGACGGACAGATATCTTCCAGTGCACACGCCGAACAGTCCGGATTCCGCGCGGTGCAGGTCTCCCTGCCGTGGCTTATCAGCAGGTGGGTGAACTCCTTCCAGTCGCGTTCGGGAACGATCCCCATGAGGTCGCTTTCGATCTTCGTCGGCGTGTGCTCCTCGGTCAGGCCGAGCCGCCGAGAGATCCGCTGCACGTGGGTGTCGACGACGATTCCCTCGACGACCTCGTGGCCGTGCTGCAGGACGACGTTCGCCGTCTTCCGTCCGACCCCTGCGAGGTCGGTCAATTCGGTCATCGTGTCGGGGACCTCGCCACCGTGCTTCTCGACGATGTCCTGACACGCCGATTTGATGTAGCCCGCTTTGCTGTTGTAGTAGGTGATCGAGTTGATGGCCTCAGCTAGCTCGTCCTCGTCGGCTTCGGCGTACGCCTCGGGGCCGTCGTACCGCTCGAACAGCTCGGCTGTCACGCTGTTGACGCGTTCGTCGGTGCACTGCGCGGAGAGAACGACAGCGATGAGCAGTTCGAGCCGGTTCGAAAAGTCCAGCGAGATCTCGGGCTCGGGATACTGCTCGTACAGTCGATCCAACGCTTCGACGACCTGCTCCTCACGGGATTCGAGCGATGTGCCCATACCCGATGACGGGGCGGTTCCCCCTTGGGTATGTCGGGTTTCGAGAGCCGGCCTTCGATCGATTACGGGGCGGAGACGAGCGCCCCGGGCTTTGCCCTCTCGCGCCAGGTGGCCCCGTTTCGGGCCGATCCGCCGATCGGCGTTCCCGAAAACAGCGCCGAAAGTGCCCACAGCTCACGATCGACGGCGTCACACTGCAAACAAACGAGTGAAACGCGGTTGAGACCGTCGATCTCACATCGAACGCCGGTCTTTCGTTCGATGAGCTCCGCGACTGTCTCCGGCTTCGGTTCCTCGTCGACGAGTCCTCCCGGAAGCGCCCATCCGTCGCCGTCCGGCACTGACAACACGCCGTTGCTCCCTTCGACCCGAACGTGTAACTCCGCGCCGTCGGGTCCCGATTCGAGCGCGCCAAACTCCTCCCGTGAGACGCTCAGCGTCGTTTGCTGAACGTCGAAGTGTTCGTACTCGTCGTAGAGTGCGTCTAGATACTGCGAGGCACTCTCCGAGAGCGAACTGTCCATGCCGGCCGAACGAGCAACGGAGTGATAAATCCGTGGTATTCTTCACACTCTCAATCCGTCATTGGGATTCGGAAGGGCCGATTCGCGCCGTTCGATTCCAACAGTCCGATCGGGTCGGGTGACGCTCGCCCTCTACGGTTCGGTCGAATCAGAGAACGCCGGTCGTCGTCGCGGCCTCGATCGCGGCCCGCTCTTCGATCCCGTCGCCCAAAATCGTGTACCGGTCGCGGATTTCGTGGGCGCTCGTCATCGCGTCGATGAACTCTTGCTCGCCGATCCCGAGCTCGGCGGCGGTCGTCGGTGCGTCGATCCCCGCGAGCGCGTCGCGAACCCGTCGCCACTCGCCCCCGTCGCCGCTGTGGAGATACTCGGTGACGATCGAGGCGACGCCGACCTGGTGGCCGTGCAGGGCCGCTCCCGGTGCGATCCGATCGAGCTGGTGTGAGATGAGGTGTTCCGCGCCCGAAGCCGGCCGGGACGACCCGGCGATCGACATCGCGACACCCGAGGAGACGAGCGCCTTCACGACGACCCACGCCGACTCCTCTAAGCCGCGTTTGATCGACTCCGACTGTTCGACCAACAGCTCGGCGGTCATCTGTGACAGCGCTCCGGCGTACTCGCTGTACTCGACGTTTTTCAACCGGTTGGCCAGCTGCCAGTCTTTGACCGCGGTGTAATTCGAGATGATGTCGGCACAGCCCGCCGTCGTCAGCCGCCACGGCGCTTCGGCGATGAGTTCCGTGTCGGCGATGACTGCGAGCGGTGGATGGGCGGCGACGGAGTGACGCGTGTCCCCGTCCGGGACCGATCCCCGTCCGGAGACGATCCCGTCGTGGCTGGCCGCCGTCGGAACGGAGATGAATCCACAACTCAACTCGTCGGCGGCCATCTTCGCGATATCGATCGGTTTGCCGCCGCCCAATCCGATGAGATAATCGGCGCTCTCCGTCCGTGCGGCGTCGAGAACCGATTCGACGGCTGAGAACGTCGCCTGTTCGACGATCGTCACCGCGGGGTCGGTGCCGGCGGCTTCGAACGTCGCACACAGCCGATCGGCTGCCAGTCCCTTCGGCGTCGGGCTGGTGACGATGAGCGGTCGCCCGTCGAGATACAGCTCCTCGACGACGTCGACGACTCGATCGAGGACGCCGTGACCGACGACGACGCTCCGCGGCAGGCGGATCCACGTCGATTTTTCGAACATACCCGATCTGCGTGAGGCGAGGGTAAAATCGTTCTCCCCGCCGAGTGTGTCTCTCCGTCACTCGAAGGGGGCCTCTCTGTCACCCATCCGGTGAATCTTCAGAAGCGCCTCGGTCGCCGCCGGATCGAATTTCATCGGCCGTCGCCACCACGGTCCCTTCCCTGAATCGCTCGACAGCTCGGTGACGAGGCGGTTCGCGTCGACGCCCGCCTCGCGGCCCGACAGCGGAATCGCCGTCTCGTACAGTCTCGATCCGTCCGGATCGCCGTCCAACAGAACCGCCGCGTCGAACGGATCGCGTTTTAAGTGGGCGTTGGTTTCGAAGCGCGCCCGGTCGACGGCGGAGAGCCTCTCGAACGCTTCGGGATCGATCGGATCGGACGCGAGCCTGAAGTGCCCGATAATATACGCGCCCCATTCGGGCGCGATCCACGGGGGCGGAGCGTCACCGGCCGTCGACAGCGTCGCGTAGAAGAAGACGTAGTCCCCGGCTTCGAGATCGAGTAGCGGGCGAGCCTTCACGCCGTGGGGGTCGCCGTACGTAAACGACGTACAGCCATGGACGCCGGCGAACGTCGGATCGAGGTGTACCGGCCGATCGGACACCTCGGTGACATCGGTCCGGAGATCCAACTCGCCGTAAGTCGGTACGTCGGCTTCCGGACGGACCGTCGCTGATTCGGGGATCGGGATATACTCGAAGCGGCCGTCGTCATAGATCGGTCCGCGGAATCCCGGTTCGTTGGTGTTGGCTCCGACGTTGATCGCGACGCTACGCATACTCGTCTCTACCTCGCCACTGTCCGAAGTAAAATGATCCGAAACGTCGACCCATTGGGTTTATCCTAGAAATTCACGTAGCCGGTGTTTTGGGCTGTTACCAGTACGATCTCGGATTCTCGATCCCGCCGCTCCCGCGAACGCCGACGAGAACCATCGCGATGAGCGCGAGCGCGACGACCGCGATCGTCGCGCCGGACGCTATCACGCTACCGCCGACCGAAAGCGTCGTTACAAACAACTCGACCGCCGAACCCGCACTCCAGATGATCACGAGCACGACCAGCGCGGCCGAGACGATTTTCGTCCACTCCATGGCCGTTCTCCGTGCGCCCGTATATAAAAGCCACCGGCTCCGGATTCGGCGTCTGCCGGCTTCCCATCCGTCCGCTTCCGTAGGGACGATATGCGTCGGCGACCAACGGCGGGTATGACCACCGTCGCCGTGCTCGCGGATCCGCCACGACCGGAGACCGCCTTTCCGGAACTCGTCGCGTCCTCGCCGCTTTCGGAATCGGACGCGGTCGAACTGTACACCGCCCTGTTTAAGGACACGATCCTCGCGGCCGAACGGAGCGGCGGCGAACTGCTCGTGAACTACCGACCTGCGGAGGCGCTCGGGCTCGACGTCGATTCGGAAGCGGAGCTCCGATCGGTCGTTTCGGACGTGCTCGATCCCGACGAAGTCCGATTCGAGGTACAGGTCGGCGAAACATTCGCCGGACGCGCCGGAAACACGGCGACACACCTGCTCGAAACCGAGGGCGTCGGATCGGTCGGGATCGCCCGTCCCGAGGCGGCGCTGCTCGCCCGGACGGATATCGACGGCGCGGCGATGAAGCTCCGGAGTTCTCCCGTCGTTCTCGCCCCGTCGCCGGGCGGTCACGTCGGCTATGCCGCCTTCGCCGAGCCGATCGATTTCACAGATTGCTATGCGCCCCCGGCGATCGAGACGCTGACCGATCGGGCGATCGACGCCGGATTCGGCGTCGATTTTCTCGAAACCAAACCGTATGTATCAACGATCGAAGATCTCGCGAACGTCGTCCTCACAGTCCGAACTCGGCGAACGGCGGACGCGATCGTCCCGCCACATCTCGCGACGTGGGTCGAACGGTCCGATCTCGTCGTCTCGTCGATAGACGGTCGGCTGACTGTTCGAAGATAACGAGTTCCGATTCGTCGGCGGATTCGGTCCCTTCTGGCTTATTCTCGGATGCAATTTGTTTTATAAAACACGTCCGAACATAATGGTTAAGTATGATCGTATCCGTCATGTGTACACATGGCACGACCTGGCCGCTGGTCATCGATCCTCGTGCTGTGAACGTACCATGAAATCAAACAGACCAAACCGACGGACGTTTTTGAAGGGTGCATCGGCTGCTGGTATCATTAGCCTCGCCGGCTGTGCCGGAAACGGGAACGGAAACGGGAACGGCAACGGGAACGGCAACGGGAACGGCAACGGCAACGGCGATGGCCCCGGCGAAGTGAGCATGGAGATCGGAAGCACCTACGAGCCGGGTCACATCTCCGTCGAGAAGGCGGAGATGTTCGCCGACGAGATGGAAGCCCGAAGCGACGGGCAGTTCCAGGTGACCGTTACGGGCGGCGGGGCGTACGGCTCCGAAGACGAGATCGCCGAGCTGGTTCGCGGCGGCACCCTCGAAGGGCTCAGCGGCGGTGCCATCCCCTACATGGTGTACGCCGAGGAGCACTATCCGATCCTAGTTCCGTTTATCGCCGAGAACTTCGACCATCACATCGCCATTTTCGAGAGCGACGCGATCCAGGAGAACGCGATTCCACAACTGATCGAGGAAGGGAACCAGCGGCCGTTGGGTAGCGAAGTGTACCGCGGCTACCGACACTTCACGTCGAACGACCCGATTTACGACCCCGACGACGTGGGCGGATTGGACCTTCGGTTGCCGGAGATCGACTCGTGGGTGCAGGTGTGGACCGAGATCGGTGCGAACCCGACGCCGGTCGCGCTGGATGAGATGTACAGCGCGGTTCAGACTGGCGTCGTCGACTCCACGGAGGGCGATGTCGAGCAGATCCACGCGTTCAACCTGCAGGAAGTTCAGGATTACCTCACGTTAACGGGACACCGGATCGAGACGTCGATAATGAACGTCAACGAGGACTTCTACCAGGGGCTCGACCCGACCTACCAGGAACTGATGGAGGACGTCGCATGGGATATAACCGAGGAGGCGAACGAGATCACGATGGCTCGCGAGGACGATCTGGTCGCCGAGTTGGCCGAGGAGATGGAGGTCATCGACGAGCCGGATCTCGACCGCGACGCGTTCTTCGACGCCGCCGAACCGGCACTCGAATCGCTCTTTGAGGAGCGGTTCGTGCAGGATCTCCAAACGATCCGCGACCTGGCACCGTAGGGGATACGTTTCGCTCGAACGCCGGTTCGGATCGATAAACAGAACGACTTTGAGCGTGGAACGAATACACCATCCTGCGGTGGGATGGCAGAGTGGACTATTGCGTCTGCCTTGAAAGCAGATGGCCTTTGGCCTCCTGGGTTCGAATCCCAGTCCCACCGTTTGTTATAAACGCCTGTTTGAAGTGAACTACCCCACCCTGCTCGCGCTGACGCGCTCGCTGAGGGTGGGGCTTCCT
>CAYQWI010000078.1:0-7620 GCA_964421165.1 uncultured Natronomonas sp. | reverse complement strand
AATAGCCTCAGATGAGATTCGAGAGAAACTGATCACTGATAGGTCAAAGTTCGTATAGTATCTGAAACCCCATGCTGAACACTTCCATACGGGATTCGATCAGCGATTCGTCGACAGTTGGCCGCCTCCTGACACCGGGGGGGCGAGCCGCACTATCGATCCGTCGTTCAGTTCCGCCTCTTCTCCACCCAGCTGACGAACGTGTTCGCCGTCGATCGCGATGGAGATGTTCTCCTTCAGCGTTTCCTCGTCGGCTAACAGCTGATCAGCGATGCCTTCGTACTCATCTTCGAGG
Organism: uncultured Natronomonas sp.; assembly: GCA_964421165.1. Classification (GTDB taxonomy): domain Archaea; phylum Halobacteriota; class Halobacteria; order Halobacteriales; family Haloarculaceae; genus Natronomonas. The sequence goes on along the minus strand of CAYQWI010000078.1, from coordinate 7,325 downwards.
TCATAGATCAGTTCGAGAAGCGTCGTTCCCCGAGGACATTCGCGTTCGACAGTTTTGGTCCCGACTACGTCCCGGAACGGTCCGAAGAAGTTACATTCGACGTGCATGCTCGAATCATACGGCAGTCCCCGTTAATTAGTTTGCTCACGCCAGCAGTACCCGTATGCTCGCCACCGGGTCCCAAACGGATTTATACGATCCAACAGTGGATAGAACCGAACTATGACCGAACGAACGATCGGGTTTATCGGAACGGGTATCATGGGGAAACCGATGGCGGAGAACGTTCTCGCCGCTGGATACGACGTCGTCGCGCACAATCGCTCCCGGGGGTCAGTCGAAGAACTCGCAAAAGCGGGCGCGGAGCCGGCGACCTCCCCGGCGGAGGTCACCCGAAGTGCCGACGTGGTTGTCACCGTTCTTCCGGACACGGACGCGGTCGAATCGGTCCTCACCGGCTCCGATGGGATCCTCGAAGAGCTCTCGGAGGGACAGATCTACATCGATATGTCGACGATCTCGCCGGCACGAACTGAGGAGTTCGCCGAGATGGTCGAAGCCAGGGGAGCGGCGATGCTCGACGCTCCAATCAGCGGCGGCGAAGAAGGCGCGATTGACGGGACACTCTCGATCATGGTTGGTGGAGACGAATCCGTGTTCGAGGACGTGTACGACCTCTTCGAAGCGATGGGTGAAACGATCACGCTGACCGGAGACAGCGGGGCCGGACAGGTGACGAAAGCGACGAACCAGATCATCGTCGGCTGTACGCATCAGGCCGTCGCCGAGGGATTACTGTTGGCCCACCGGGCGGGAGCCGATCTCGAACAGGTACTCGAAGCGATAAGCGGCGGTGCGGCCTCCTGTTGGTCGCTCAAAGAGCGTGCCCCCCGCGTCATCGAAGGCAACTTCGAGGCGGGGTTCTTCTCGAGCTATCAGTACAAAGACCTCCGGATCGCGACGGAAGCCGGCGAAGAGTACGGCGTTCCGATGCCCGAAACGCAGGTCGCCCACGAGATGTACAAATCGATGGAGGAGATGGGGAAGGGGCAAGACGACCACTCGGCAGTCATTCAGGTGATCGAGACGCTGGCCGACGATCAGGCCCGGGTCGAGTGAAACGCTTCGTTTCGACGCGTTCGCTACTCGGCCGTCGCGACGAGTACAGGTCGATCGGTGTCGAGCAACACTGACTGGGTGACGCTCCCGAACAACGCTTTCCCGGCCGGCGATCGACGGCGTCCACCGACGACGATATAACTGGCATCCATCTCGTCGGCGTAGGCGACGATCTCTTCACCGGGCGTTCCGCGCCGACCGACCACCTCGTACTCGTCGGTGACGCCCGTGGCGGCCTTTGCGGCGAGATCGGTGGCCACCGTCTGTATCTCTTCGTCGTCGGGTCGGTGTCGTCCCTCGATCGTAATGTTCTCCGTGGTCAAACTGCTGAATTGTTTGTTATCGTACACGAACAGCGCGTGTAGCGGCTCGTCGAACTGGTTTGCGAGCTTCCAGGCTTCGCTCATGACTTGCTGTGCTTTCTCGTCTTGATCAATGGCTGCTACGATTGCCATATATTACTCCATGATTAACTATTGTAAAAACATTTTGCCGGTTTTGCCTGTTTTTGAGTGTCTCCCAAATCGGGCATTAGAGTCCGCTACTCGCGCGATCCAATCAGATCACCGAACGTGTTCCGCGCGGCAGCGAGTTCGTTACCGACCAAGAGCATCCGGTAGCCGTCATCGATGGCCGCCTCGACCGAGTCCGAATCTATCCCCATAGCCCGTCCGTACGGAACGTCGGCCGCTTCGGCCGTCTCGCGGTACGTTTCGATCGCGTCCTGTACCCTCTCGTCGTCGGGCATCGATCCCATCGAGACCGACAGATCCTGGTGGCCGAGAAGGACGAACCCCAGCTGGGGCACCGAAAGGATCTCCTCGAGGTTTTCGATCGCAGTGCGGTTCTCGATATTCACGCCGATCAGTATCGACTCGTCCTCCCGTCGTCGGTACTCCGCCGAGATGTCTTCGCCCCAGTAGTTGGCACGTCCGACACCGACGCCGCGTTCTCCCGGCTCGCCGTCGTATACGAACCGCCCTGCCTCGACGGCCGTTTCGACCTCCGCTGCGGTTTCGATTCGGGGAATGACGACGTTTCTAACTCCTGCGTCCAGCAGCTTTCGAATCACGCTCGGCTCACCCGATGTCGACCGGACGATAAGCTCGGTTCCGCCGGCCTCGGCCGCCCTGGCCAGCTCCTCCATCGACGCGCTGTCCGTGGGTGCGATCCCGCTGTGTTCCAGATCGAGCCAGACGAAATCCAGCCCGATCCGACCGTACGTTTCGACGACCATCGGCGAGCAGGTGAGCGCGCCGGCTCCGATCTGCGGTTCGTCCGCGTATAACCCGTCCCGAAAGCTGTTCTCGGCCATGATTGATGATGACGAAGCACGCACATAATTTCGATGGTTCCGGATAGCGCCCCGGATCGTCTATTCCGTCAGTGATCTCTCGGTACCGGCGACGGTGTGACAAAGTCCCCCCTCTCGAACTCGATCGGTTCCGGTTCGGAGACGACGTACAGATCGTCTCTGTCCCGCGCTTCCTCCACGAGCGATTCCGAAGCGTAGAGTCGCTCGAGCCGGTTCGTGTCGGTGATCCGGGCGACCCGCACGTCCGATACGTCGACGACGCCGATCGTAGACAGCGACGCTATCAACCCCGCCCGATCCGTCTCAAGGGTGGGCGGGACGCGAGAACCGAGCGGCGCACTGGCGGTGAGGCCGTTTATCAATGTTTTGGAGATGTCCGTCTCCGAGAGCAGATCCTGATGGATGAAATCGGCACACCCGAGCGCCGACGCGTTCCCGTGTGAGGGTTCAGTCAGCGATCGGGTGAAGATGCGCTTGATCTCGGGAACGTCTGGCTCGGGTTCGTTGAGTCCGTACACCATCCGTCCGGTGACGTTGGTGTCCATCCCGGCCCCACTGATGTCTTTCCCCATCTGATCGACGACGAGCACGTCGAGTTCCTCGAAGGGTAACGTCGGCATGATCTCGTAGGACAACTCGAGGAGCTCGGCCTCTCGTTCCAGAAATCTCTCCGGTCTGACGCCTTCGATAACGGCGGTATCGTCGCGCTGGTCCTCGACGATGGCGATGCCGCCGACGACCGGAAGCTCTTCCCGCAACAGCGTCGAGATCTCCGGGAGCATGTTCCGTAAACTCCAGTCTACGGACCACTCGTGGGCGGTTTTCGCACCCTTTTGTTTCCCCATCCCGATCACGAGCATCTTCGAGAGCCCGCTCTCGACGTCGCCTTGGAAGTCGGTGTGCGCTTTGATACGGTTGACCGGGATGATCGCATCGGCGGCCGCGGCGTTCGCATCCGCCACAACGGGGACATCTCGATCGGGCGTCCGACCGACTTCGACGACGTCCATCGTCGAGCGGATCTCACAGCCGACGGTCCCTTCGTCGATTCCGAGCGCCGCGAGTTTATCGCGCTGACCGTCGGCCGTCGCGCCACCGTGACTCCCCATTGCGGGAAACACGAACGGCTCGTAGCCCCTCGACTGAAGCCCGTCGACGGTACCGCGTACGATCTCCGGAATGTTGTTGATCCCGCGGCTCCCGGCACCGACCGCGACCTCGCCACCGTCGGGAACGTCTTCTAACGCGAGATCTCCGACTGCTTCGGCTGCCGTCGCCGCGACTTCTTCGTCGGAGATCGGATCCGTCATCCACCGCTGTTCGATGAGGCCCATTCGGGGGAGCGGGCAGACGCCACACGCCTCCAAGACCGTCGTTTCTGCGACTGGGCGCACGGCGGGATCGGTTTGGTCGGCCATACCAACCCGTCCGTGAGGAATCGAATAAAAGTTCGCAGTCTCCGGGGGCGACCGGTGCGATGTTCGTTGCTACTCGATGTCGAGCCGTTCGAACGTCGCGTGGAGCCGATCGATCATCTCGTCCGCCTGCTTCTGTGTGATCGTCAGCGGCGGCGTGATCAACACGTGATCGCCGCGCTCTCCGTCGACCGACCCGCCGCCGGGATACACCGTGATCCGTTCTTCGAGTGCGGTCTGTAGCAAATTTTCGCGGAACTCGGGGCCGCCGTTTTCGAGCGGTGCCTTCGTCTCGCGGTCGGCGACGAACTCGACACCGAGCATGAGCCCCTTCCCGCGAACGTCTCCCACGAAGTCGTACTCGTAGAACTCCTCGAACCGATCTCTCGCGTACGAGCCGACCTCCCGAGCGTTCCCGACTACGTCGTGTTCCTCCATGTATTCGAGCACCGCGGTGCCGATCGCACAGCTGGTCGGGTTGAAGCTGTAGGTGTGTCCGTGGGTGAACCCGTCCGCTTTCTCCGCAAAGACCTCGACGATGTCGGATCGAGGCATCGTGCCCGCCAGTGGTGTGTACCCGGCGCTCATCCCCTTCGCACAGGTGATGATATCCGGCGTTACGTCCCAGTGTTCGATCGCGAAGTTCTCGCCCGTTCGGCCCATCCCGGACATGACTTCGTCGACGATCATGAGCACGTCGTGTCGGTCACAGATCTCACGGACCGTCCGGAAGTATTCCTCGCCGGGCACGACAGCTGCGTTGGCCGCGCCGCCGACGGGTTCGGCGATGAACGCGGCGACGTGTCTGGAACCGATATCCCGAATAACCGTTTCGAGTTCTTTGGCACATTCGACGCCGTGTTCGCGACACTCGCCTTCGTCCGCACAGAACCGACACCGGTACGGATAGGCGGCCGGCGCTTTCGGCCAGTCCATGTACGGGGAGGCGTACGGTTCCCGTCGGGACACAATCCCGGATGCGGCGAGCGTTCCAAGCGTGTTTCCGTGAAACGAGAGCCGGCGGCCGATAACGACGTGCTTTTCCGGCGATCCGGTTTCGCGGTGATACTCTCTCGCGAGTTTGATCGCCGACTCATTGGCCTCCGATCCCCCCGAAACCATCCAGACGTGTTCGAAGCCGTCGGGGAGAAACGTCGCCATCTTCGTCGCGAACTCCTGGCTCCGGTCGCTCACGAAGAGCATACTGGAGGTGTACTCTAACTGTTTCATCTGCTCGGCTGCCGCCGTCGCGACGGATTCGACGCCGTGGCCGATGTTCGAACACTGATTGCCGCCGATCCCATCGAAGTACTCGGTCCCGTCCCGATCGTACAGGTACGGGCCGTCGCCTCGAATGAACTCCGGAGTCGGCCCGAACTTTCGCGGGAATAGGTTCGTACTCTCCGGTGTCAGTTCGGCGGTCGCGATGTGTTTCTTGCTGTCGTCACTCATGAGTGATCGTTGCCAGCACCCCCGTCGTCAAAAGCGTATGCGTCTCGGGGACAGGTTACGACGGGTCGAGTCCGTCGCGCGTTTCGTCGAGCGCCTCCCGAACTGCGGCGACGAGTTCGTCTCGACGTCCGGTGATCGCTTCTGGCGGCTCGTCGTACTCGAAGAATCCCTCGCCGGCACCGATACCGGTCCGACCGTCTTCGATCCGGTCCGTCATAACGGACTGCGGTTCGTCGGCGTCAGAAAGCTCCGGATAGAGATTTGTCGCGACCGTTCCGGCAAGATCCAGTCCGACGATATCCATCGTCTCCAGCGGACCGATCGACGACGTTCGGACCGCGTAGCCGTCCCGGATCGCGCGGTTGATGTCCGAAAGCGAGGCGACGCCCTCTTCGGCGAGGTGGAGACACTCCCGGACGACCGCGAATTGTACCCGGTTCCAGACGAACCCTGGGATATCCCGTTCGACGCGGATCGGGTCCCGATCGACGGCTTCGAGCGCCGACGCGAGACGATCGACCGTCCGATCGGCAGTTCCCTCCCCGCGGACGACCTCGACCGGGCGTAACAGGTACGGCGGGAACCACCAGTGACAGCCGACGATCCGATCGGCCGCCTCCGGGGTCGACTCGGCGATCTCCGTGATCGGGATCCCCGATGTGTTCGACGAGAGGATCGCGTCCTCGTCCGCGGCGGGGACGATCCGCCCGAACAGTTCCTGTTTTGCGTCGAGATCTTCGGAGATCGATTCGATGATCAGTTCGTTATCGGCGACGCCGGCTTCGAGATCCAACGTCGTCTCGATCCGATCGAGCGTTGCATCGGGTGTCGAATCTATGAGTTCTCGCTCGTCGAGAAACGACGTGACCTCTTGCATCTGTGCGGTCGCCCGTTCGATATTCGATTCGCGGTGATCGATAAGCGTCACGTCGTGGCCGTAGGCGGCAAAGTGGACCGCGAGTCCGTGACCCATATCTCCAGCACCGATGATCGAAACGCCGTCGATCGTGTTCTGTGTCATCACCTCCCGTTTCGATGGCTTCCTTAAAAATTCTCTCCACTGCATCGCCCTTATTTCCCGCCATCTTCTCGGTGTCGAACTCCGTCCCGAAAGAACGAAAACGGTTTTCAAACGAACTGTGAGACATGGCGGTCGAAAGTGGACACGTTCGAGACCGTCTGAACGATGCGATGAGGTCCGGCGAAAAACAGAGGAACGGCGAACTTAACCGACCCCCATCCAAAGCTCGAACAATGACTGACAACGATGAGACTCATTCGTCACCCGAACGGGAGGCGTTCGATCACGACCCGATCGGACACGCAAAGATCTCGTCCGGAATGAGCGTCGCAGAGCTCGTCTCCGAATACGGAAACGCCGGGATCGGTGCGGCGAACCTCTCGGAAGCGGTCGACGTGACTGCCGAAGCGTTCGGACGTGAGGAAACGACCGTCTTTCTCGGACTCGCGGGAGCGATGGTTCCAGCGGGGATGCGAGCGATCGTTTCTGATCTCATCCGGGAGGGACACATCGACGCCCTCGTGACGACCGGCGCGAACCTGACTCACGACTCGATCGAGGCGATCGGCGGCAAACATCACCACGGTGTCCACGAGCATCCCGACTACGGAGAACGCGAGTTCGACGAGCGGCTTCGCGACGAAGGCGTCGACCGCATTTACAACGTCTATCTCCCGCAGGAACACTTCACGCTGTTCGAAGAACATCTCCGAACGGACGTCTTCGAACAGATCGGTGAGAACGTCGTCTCGATTGCGAGTTTTACCCGAGAACTCGGACGGGCCAACGCGGAGGTAAACCGACGCGAAGACATCGACGAGGATCCCGGGATCGCAGCAGCGGCGTACGAACACGACGTGCCGATTCACGTTCCGGCGATTCAGGACTCGGTGCTCGGGTTGCAGGCATGGCTTCGCTCGCAGGTGAGCGGGTTCTCACTCGACGCGCTGGGTGATATGTCCCCGCTGAACGATCTCGCCTACAACGCCGAATCGACCGCCGC
>CAYQWI010000077.1:0-7639 GCA_964421165.1 uncultured Natronomonas sp. | reverse complement strand
CGTCGCTGAACTGGGACGGCTCTTCGATCCGACGCAACGATCCGGTGATGACGACGCTCCACGACTCCTCGATCGGTTCGGCATCGTACAGGAGAAAGCAAGCGGTCTCCGTCGTTTCCAGCATCTCCGCTTTCCGGCTATCGGGGTGGAGCCCGAGTCGGATGTACACCGCGTTTCCGTCGTAGTGGTATGCGACCGGAATGGCGTAACTGTCGCCGTCGCCGGCGAGAGAGAGAACGCCGACGGCTTCTTCCTGCAACCGATCGTCGACTTCCTCGTCGGTCATCCCGATCGTGTAGTCGTATGCCGCATCATCGATCGCGTCGTCAGGATCGCTCATGCGGGTATATACGCGCCCTGGTGTCGAATAGCTACCCCCGGACGAAGTCACCACTCCGCGACGCTTCCGTCGTCGTGTCGCCAGGTGGGGGTCTGCCAGTTGACGTTCTCGTCGGCCATCTCGCGGACGTGGTCCTCGTCGATCTCGATACCGAGACCCGAGCCGCTCGGGATGTCGACGTAGCCGTCCTCGTACTCGAAGACCGACGGATCTTCGAGGTAATCGAGCACGTCGCTCGTCTCGTTGTAGTGGATGTCGAGGCTCTGTTCTTGGATGAGCGCGGCGTGCGAGCACGCGTCCACCTGGATACAGGAGGCGAGCGCGATCGGGCCGAGCGGACAGTGCGGGGCCATCGCGACGTCGTAGGCCTCGGCCATGTCGGCGATCTTTTTGACCTCGGTGATCCCGCCCGCGTGGGAGACGTCGGGCTGAATCAGGTCGACGACGCCCTGTTCGAACAGGTGTTTGAAATCCCACCGGGAGAACAGACGCTCGCCGGTCGCGATCGGGACGGTCGTCGTCTCGGCGATCTTCGGGAGCGCTTCGTTGTGCTCGGAGAGCACCGGCTCTTCGATAAAGAACGGCTCGTACGGTTCTAACGCTTTCGCGAGCCGTTTCGCCATCGTCTTTGAAACGCGTCCGTGGAAATCGACGCCGATGTCCACATCGTCTCCGACGGCGTCTCGAACCTCCGCGAGACGGTCGACGGCTTGCTGGACGGTCGACGGGGAGTCGATGCGTTCGAGCTCCTCGGTGCCGTTCATCTTCAGCGCGGTGAATCCGGCGTCGACTTTCTCCTTCGCGTTCTCGCCGACTCTGTGGGGCCGATCGCCGCCGATCCACTGATACACCCGGATGCGGTCGCGAACCCGTCCGCCCAGGAGATCGTGGACCGGGGCGTCGTAGTGTTTGCCCTTGATGTCCCACAGCGCCTGATCGATGCCGGCGATCGCGCTCATCAGGATCGGGCCGCCGCGGTAAAATCCGCCGCGGTACATCGTTTCCCAGTGATCTTCGATGCGGAGCGGGTCTTCCCCGAGGAGATACCCGTCGAGAAGCTCCTCGGTCGCGGCTTTCACCGTCTTCGATCGACCTTCGATGACCGGCTCACCCCACCCGACGAGTCCCGTATCGGTTTCGAGTTTGAGAAAGAGCCACCGGGGCGGTACGTTGTACAGCTCGTAGTCGACGATTTGCATAGTGAGTGGATTTAGCAACCACGTATATAGTCGTTGAGCATTAGCCGGAAAACGGCGGCCGAACGCACCGAATGGTGTAACGGCACACGTGTTCTAGCCGGGGCGTTTCCCTACATATTAGTACGACAGGACGAAAGGTACTGACGAGATGGCTACCACGTACCAGAACTACATTGACGGAGAGTGGGTGGACAGCGAGAGCGGAGAGACAGTCGAAGTCCGAAACCCCGCAGACACCACCGAAGTCGTCGGCGTCTACCAGCAGTCGACGTCCGGTGACACCGAAGACGCGATCGCGGCCGCGAAAGCCGCCCAAGACGAGTGGGCGTCGACGCCCGCCCCCGAACGCGGACGAATTCTTCGCGAGGCGGCGTCGAACATCGAAGCGCGAAAGGACGAACTCGTCGAGACGCTCGTCCGAGAGGAGGGCAAGACCCGATCCGAAGCCGGCGAAGTCGGCCGATCGATCGATCTGTTCTACTACTACGCCGAGAAGGCGCGGGACATCGGCGGCCCGGTAAAGCAATCGAGCGGGCAGAACACGGAGCTGACTGTCCGGAAAGAACCCCTCGGCGTCGCGGGACTGATCACGCCGTGGAACTACCCGAGTGCGATCCCGGCTTGGAAACTCGCCCCGGCGCTCGCGACGGGGAACACGGTCGTCCTCAAACCCGCGACGGCCGCGCCCGGTCCCGCACGACAGCTCATCGAAGCGCTCGACGAGGCGGGGCTTCCGGACGGCGTCGTCAACCTCGTGACCGGACCGGGCAGCGAGGTCGGATCGACGCTCAGCTCCCATCCGGACATCGACGTCGTCTCGTTTACCGGCAGCTCGTCGGTCGGCGAGCGCGTCTACGAGACCGCCTCGGACGATCAAAAGCGCGTCCAGTGTGAGATGGGCGGGAAGAACCCGACGCTCGTCACGCAGAGCGCGGATCTCGACCAGGCCGTGGACATCGTCAAAAACGGCGCGTTCGGCGTGACCGGACAGGCGTGTACCGCCTGTTCACGCGCGATCGTCCACGAAGACGTCTACGACGAGTTCCTCGAGGAGATCGTTGCGGCGGCCGGATCGATCGAGATCGGTCCCGGACTCGACGACCCCGACATGGGCCCCCACGTGAGCGAGTCCGAGCTCGACGGAACGCTCGAATACATCGACATCGCAAAAGAGGACGGTGCGACCCTGGAAACCGGTGGCGGACAGCCCGAGGGCGGCCAGTACGAGAACGGCTACTTCGTCGAACCGACGGTGTTCTCCGACGTCGACCCGGACATGCGGATCGCCCAGGAAGAAGTGTTCGGACCGGTGCTCGCGGTCATCAAGGTCAGCGACTTCGAGGAAGCGATGACGGTCGCCAACAACGTCGAATACGGGCTCTCCTCGAGCATCGTGACGCAGGACCTCGATGAAGCACACCGATTCCTCGACGAGACGGAGTCCGGAGTCGCGAAGGTCAACGACAAGACGACCGGCGTCGAGCTCCACGTTCCGTTCGGCGGGTACAAACGCTCCTCGACGAACACTTACCGAGAGCAAGGGGACGCCGGAATCAACTTCTACACCGCCGAGAAGACGGTCTATCTGAACTTCTGATCTCGGTCGGATCGCTCCGTTTCGAACCGATTTCCTTTTCGCGTTTCGGTCAACCCTGCCTCGGAACGGCAGTGCAGCGAATATCGGACGGTCGTACCGAACGCCCGGTTCGGAGATCGATCTGTGGGGTGCCTGTAGAACGGAGTCCGAGGCGTTTCCTCGCCGATCAGGCCGATCGAACGTCGTGTTCGAGGACGCCGACGCCCTCGATCTCGACCTCGACGGTGTCGCCGTCCGAGAGCGGACCGACGCCTGCTGGCGTTCCAGTCGAGATGATGTCCCCCGGTTCCAGCGTGAGGTATCGCGTGATCTCTTCGATCAGTTCCGGGATCGAGAAGATGAACTCAGCGCGGGACGACGACTGCTTCGTCTCGCCGTTGAGCCGAAGCGACACCGACGCGTCGTCGGGAACTTCGTCGGGGGTCGCGATGACCGGACCGACGGGGGCAGCGCCGTCGAACGCCTTGCCGCGGATCCAGTTCTGCTCGACCCGCTGGTCGTCCCGGTTCGAGACGTCGTTCAGACAGGTGAACCCTTTGACGACATCCATCGCGTCATCGGCGTCGACATCGCGGCACTGTTCGCCGATCACGACCGCGATCTCCGCTTCGAACTCGACGGACTCCTTCCCGCGGGGAAGCGTGATCGTATCGCCGTGGGCCGCCAGTGTGTTCGGCGGTTTGAGGAACAAAAGCGGGCGGTCCGGGATGTCCATCCCCTCCTCTTCGGCGTGATCCGCGTAGTTGAGGCCGACACAGACGATCTTCGAGGGATCGGTCGGCGGAAGGATCGTGACGTCGTCCGGGTCGTACGTCTCGTTGGCGAACGCGATCTCCTCGTCTTCCCAACTGCCCATGCGGACTGCTCCGGCCGGGTCGCGGAATCGAACCTGGTGCATACAACTCACCTCACCGTGAAGATATAAAACCGTTTTCGAAGCGACCCCCCGCCCGAAAGCTCGTTACCAGGACGTGATCTCGACGTCGCGGAGCGGTCGGTCCAGCGGGACCGACACCTGTCCGGACGTGTAGTGAGAGAGGTAGAACCCGACGATGATCTCCACCGACCGCATCGCCTCCTCGCCGGGGGACTCGTTCTCAGCGTCCCCGTCGAGTACCTCGACGATGTGTTCGGCCGCGTTCGCGAACGCGCGCTGATAATCGTCGTCCCACGTCCAGGATCCTTCGATGCCATCCAGTTGACGCTCGACGTGCTCGCCGTCCTCGAGCGCCCAGTAGCGCCACTCGCCGTCGTCGTTGTTCATGTAGAGTTTGCCGTTCGAGCCGATGAAGTTCAACATCATCGACGAATCGTTCCGCGGCATCGTGCAGTCGACCGTCGCGAACGTCCCGTCGTCCATGACGACGAACCCGCCGCCGCCGGCGTCGTCGACCTCCGTGTCCGCTTCGAGCGCGTCGACCGCCTCGTTTTCGCCGGTGATGTACCCGCCGATCCGCTCGGCTCTCGCGTCGAGGAGGTAGACCAGGGTATCCAGCAGATGCGTCGAGTTACGGAGCAGTTCCATGCGGAACTGGGTGCTCACCGAGTGGACCTCGCCGAGGAGATCCTCCTCGTGCACTAACTCGTGGAGCCGCTGGAGCTTGTCGGTGAACCGGAACGAGTGGTTTATCAACAGCTCGATCCCCTCGCGATCGCACACGTCGATCATCGTTTCGGCGTCGCTAACCGACGACGCGATCGGTTTCTCACACCAGATCAGATCCGGTGCGTTCGCTGCTTCGGCGGTGTCAATCACGTGTTCGGCGTGGAGAAACGACGGCGTGCAAACGGAAATGACGTCGAGATCTTCCGCCGAGAGCATCGCCTCGTGGCCGACGTATCGGCCCGATTCGGGAATCTCCCACGCGTCGCCGAAGCGGGCCAGCTTCTCTTCGTCGATGTCGGCGATCGCGACGAGCTCGATATCGTCGGCGGCGTCGATTCCGCCGGCGTGGCTCGCCTCGATCTTCTCCGAACCGATCTGTTCTTCGTCGTGCATTCCGAGGAGGCCCATCCCCGCGACGCCTCCCGTACCGATGATTCCTGCTTTGTAGGTCATGGTTGTCTCCATACGTGTCGTCACAATGACCGGACGGAACTGTACAGCCGCAGATCGCCGTTCGACCGGCACGTCCGCATCGCAACACGTATGCGGTCGGGTTTACTCCGGAGGCTTTTGAACGTACTGGTGGAAGGTTCCGCTTACGTCAGACCGGTCCCGCCCCCGACGAAATTTCGACGAAGTTTATTTCGATCATCAACGGTAGATTTAATCCGAATGGAATCAGAAGCCGCCGCGGTCTGTGACAAATCCCGAATTAAGGATAGTGAAGGATAAAGAAAGATATATATAGGGTGCTTCCATATCACACATCGTATGTCCCGAGACAACAAGGGTACGAAGCGACGAACCTTTCTGAAAGCGAGCGGCGCAACCGGTGCCGCTGGTCTGATGGCCGGCTGCCTCGGCAACGGCAACGGCAATGGTAACGGCGAGGAGCCCGCTGTCGAGGATCCAGACGAGCTACCCGAAGTGGAAGCCCTCTGGCACCACCTCGGCACGCCGGACACCACGCTCCACAATCACCGACAGGCGGTGACCGTTCAGGAGCTCATGGACCGGTGGACCGACGGGCGCTTCACGCTCGAAATCGCGCCGGCTGGCGAACTGGCGGGGGACGTCGAATCCATCGAGCAGGCCCAGGAAGGCGCACTCGACATCGTCGCAGGAATCGCCGAAGGCCACGTCGCACCGTTCTTCCCGGACATCAACGTGATCGGGATGCCGTTCACGTATCCCGACGTTTCCGTCGCGAACTACGTGTGGGACCACACCGACTTCGGTTGGCACATTCGCGATCGTATGGAGGACGAGATGGACGTCGTGCCGATCAGCTGGTACGACAACGGCGGTATGCGCTGTTACACGTCGAACGAAGAGCTGACATCAGTCGACGATTTCGAAGGCCAGTCCTTCCGGAACATGGATATCGAGGCCCACCTCGAGATCACGCGATCGCTCGGTGCGGCCGCCGAACCGATCGACTGGACGGAGCTCTACGAAGCGCTCGACACGGGTGTCGTCAACGGACAGGAGAACGCTATCCCGACGATCCCGCTGGAGAACCTCCAGGAAGTTCAGGACTACCTCTTCCTGACGAACCACGTGTACTCCATTAACTTCGCGCTCGCCTCGGGCGTCTGGTGGGAGGACCTCCACCCGACCTACAAGGCACTGCTCCAGAGAGCCGGTGCGTTCGGTGCGATGCACGCCCGCAAGGTCAACCGTCTCCAGCGTATCCAGCTGTTGACCGTCTTCGAGGAAGAATACGGTATGACGATCACCTCGCCAACGCTCGAGGAGTTCGAGCAGATGCAGGAAATGACGCAGGGACCGGTCGGCGAAATCATCCAGCAGGAAGTGTCGGATGACACCCTGCTCGATCAACAGCAGGAAGCGATCGAGACAGCGATCGAAGAGATCGGCTACGATCTGGAACTCGGCGTGGAAACGTAGAACTTCGGTACCCATATTATTTATACTGCTAGACAACGGTAATAGCCAATACTAAACTATGTCAACAAGATTCGCCGTCGTCGAATACGCTGATAAATACCTCGATAAGGCGCTCTCGCCGGTGGGCAGAGCAGCCCGTTCGGTGTTCGATCGATACGGGGACTACTTCGAGAAGTGGTTCGGAATCGTAGATCGAGCGGAACTGGCGATCTGGAAATTAAGCAAGATCATTTTGGGCATTATGGTGCTCATCGTCACGTTCCAGGTCATCACACGGTACGTGTTCAACTGGATCCCCCAGTGGGGCGGGGAACTGACCAGATCCATGGCGATCTGGGCGTCGCTTCTCATGATGTCGGTACTGCTTTGGCGGGATAAACACCTGCAAGTGGAGTTCGTCTTTCAGGAGCTCCCGCTCCGGCTGAGGCGGCGTATTCGAACGTTACAGCTGTTTCTGATCGGAACGTTCGGAGTCTTTTACACGTACTACGGCTGGCAGTACGCGTCGAACCAGGGGTTCCGAACGACGTCCACATCGTTGCACAACCTCCTCCGCCCGCTACCGATCTTTCCGGGGAATTTCCGACTCGACATGTTCTGGGTCTACATCATCCTCCCGATAAGCGGGGCTCTGTTGGTCATCGCAGTCGTTTCGAAGATCGCCCAGATCAACTACTATCCGGACCAACTCGAGGAGGACTACTCCGAACGCTACGGGGCGGTCGAAGTCGAAGAGCAGGACCTGAGCGAGGAGGCTGACTGACGATGGACGTCGGATTACTCCTCCTGCTCGGAGTGATTCTACTCCTGTTTATTTTCTCCCGAGTGGAGATCGCGTTCGCGATCGGGATGATCGCGTTCCTATTTTTGGTCGCCGCAGACCAGTCTCTCGTAACGGGGATGTCGCGCGCGTTCGGTGGACTCGATCGGTTCGTGCTCCTGGCGATCCCGTTCTTCTTACTCGCCGGCGAACTGATGAACCACTC
>CAYQWI010000076.1:0-7689 GCA_964421165.1 uncultured Natronomonas sp. | reverse complement strand
TGACGCACTTCTTCGAGAACGTCGAGTGGGGCGCCCTCGATTATCTCGTCGTCGACTTACCGCCGGGAACTGGCGACGCCTCGTTGGACCTCGTCCAGACGCTCCCGGTGGCCGGCGTCGTCATCGTCACGACGCCCCAGCAGATGGCCGTCGACGACGCTCGAAAGGGGCTCAGACTCTTCGAGAAACACCACACGCCCGTCTTGGGCATCGTCGAAAACATGAGTCTGTATCACTGTCCGAACTGTGACGACGTTCACGATCCGTTCGGTCGCGGCGGCGCAGAGGAGATCGCGGAATCGTACGACATCGACCTCCTCGGACAGATCCCGATCCACGAAGACTTCGGTGCCGACGGGAGCGACCATCCGGCCGTCAAACTCGAGGGGAGTTCGGTCAGAGAGCCGATGGTCGAGTTGGTCGATTCGATCGCGGATCGGATCGGGGAAGTCAACCGCCGAAAGGTGGCCGACATGCTAGATCTCGGCGGCCGCGAAGAGGATAAGAGCCCAGCCGACGGATCTCCGCCGGGTGGCCCACAGGGCGGACCTGGGCCGAAGCTGTAGTTCCCGCTGCTTCGTTCGTGTTAACTGTACTCGCGCCAGCGGTAGCCGCAGTCTTGACATTTAAAAAACCGCGTCGGCGGTTCGTCGGCTGACGCGGTCTGTTTGATCGTGTACCACGCCTTATCATGGCCGCACTCATCGCAGATCACATCGTTTGCGGTTGGTTTTCCTTCGAAGTCGGCGTCCGGTGAGGATTCGATCACGTCGTCCTCTGTCTGGGCGTCGGTGCTGACGAACGACGCGGCGCGCGTTTCGTCTTTCTTTTGGGTTTCGCCACACTCCGAACAGACCATCACCTCGCCATCCGAGTGCATCATCGAACCGCAGCTGTCGCAAAACTGCATACAACGGAGACACGATCCTCGAACGCAAAAGCCTACGGGCTTCGGCTGCTGTCACTCGTCCGGCACGACTGTTTCGGCTCGCCGGCGATCAGCGACGACTGGACAGTTACGAAGGCGAAACGTATCGACACCGATCAGTTCGACGATTTCGGTGTCGGATCTCGTGCATGCGACGTCGGGCGGTTCCGAAAAGAACTCACAGCGAAGACAGTAGCGATCCTTTTCGACGACCGCATCCGCCCCTTCCGTCGTCGAGTCTTGACCCGCCAGATCCGGATGGATCCCGGATTTCGAGCGGTCCTCCTCCGAGAAAACCGCGTCCCATATCTCTTCTTCGTCGATCTCTGGAACGTCCATCTCCTCGAAGGCTCCCTCGATATCGATACCGGGCTCGTCGCTGTCACCTCCGGTGAGTTCCTCGAATGGATCGTCTTCGCTTCGTATCGAGAGATCGCCGTCACGTTCGTGGGTTCCGTTTTCGGGGGTATCACTCATTAGAGATCTCCGATTCGGCCTTCATTCGTCATCCGCCTGATCTCCGGAGAAGGTAAATCCGCTCTCGGTATCGCCCGTCTCGACAGTCAGTGTCGGGGACGTGAACCACCGGCGAATCGATGTCGGAACATCGAGGTCGGTGAAGCGCTGTCCACAGTGCGGGCAAGCGGCTTCTGTTAGAAGATCGATCTGGACGGCCTCACCGCAGCTTTCACACGTCGCAGTTGTCGTTCCGCCTCTGTTGGCGGCTCGCCGGATGTGATCGAATCGTCCCCTCTCGTCCACGTCGGCCTCCTCACGTCGCTTGAGTGCGAGGACCACACGGGCGAGACGGTCGAGCTTCGAGTCGACCGATTCGAGGCGCTTCTCGATGCCGTCGATCGAGTCGGTAACCGCCCCGATTTCGCTCTCGAAACTGTCGAGATCGTTCGATAACGATTCGACTCGATCCGAGACCTCGTCGATCTCGCCGTGACCGTGGTCTGCCGGAGCGCGCGATTCGAGCGCGTCTCGGAGCTGTAACACCCGGTTTCGGATGTCTTCGACGTTGTGTTCCAGCTTCGCTTCCACGTCGTCGACCCGGGTATCGATCCCGTCGATCCGAGCCTCGGTGTCCTCGAGCTCCGATTCGATATCCTCCGGCGACGTTCGACCCGATTCGAGCCGAGCGTCGACCGCGTTTTCGATCGTTTCATCGAGATCCGTCCGCTCGAACAGTTCGACAAGCTCGCTGTCGTCGAGATCCGCGGTCGCGCGATACGTTCCCAGCAGTTGGACGAGGAGCGCTTCGCGCTCGACGCCGAGCGCCGCCGCTCGTTCGTCGAGCCACTCGTGAAGCGACGGCGAGAGCGAGACGGAAAGCTCCGTCTCACCGGCCGACTCGGTAGCCATCGATTAACGGTAGTATCGTCGGGGTGTTAAGCGTTCGGCCGATTCGAGAGCCAAAACGGACGTTATCGGATCTTTCGAACGTCGCTGATGTCGAATCCTGACTCACCGATTTCGGTTTCGAACTGCACGATATCCTCGTCTTCGATGCGCGAGAGGACGCCGCGAAACTGCTTGACGACCATCGTTCGATCCCGCGTCGATCCCCCGCTCTCCCACTTGAATACGAGTGTCCCGTCTGCGGCGTCAACCAGCTGTCCGTGTCGTCGGTCGTCGAGCGCTTCCCGGTTGGCGTGAACGAGCACCAACCCGCCCCATTCGAACGCAGCACGGGCGATTCCCTTCAACAGTACGGGGACGTCGTCCCAGCTCAGATCGTCAGTCGAGGTTTCGATGAGATCCGCGATCGAGTCGATTATGATGAGGCTTCCCGGAGCGTGGCGGTTCAGTGTCTCACCGAGGGCCTCCGGAACGCTGCGCCGGTCCCGTCCCCGGCCGAGTCCGGAGAGCGTTTGCGTTTGCTCTGCGTACCACTCCCGGGGGACCGGACTAAGGCGGAAGTACTCCGTCGAAAGATCGTGAAACTGAATCGTCTCGATCGCGGAATCGACGATCTCTTCGTCGATCGCGAGCGCCATCTCTCGGTGGAGCTGGCGCTTTTCGGAAGTAAACGAGACGTAGTGGACCTCCCTTGGAGCGCTCGCGTTCGCCGGGAGATCACCGTAGTAGAGATCGAAGAGGTCCGGGTCGCTCTCCGTGAGCCCGTTCATCAGTGCGGCCGTGTACACGAACTCCCGCGCGCCGGCCCCGGCTTCTCCCGAGAGTAACACGACGCTCCCCGGTGGCGCACCGCCACCGATAGTCATATCGAACCGACGAATCCCGAACGGGACGCGTTCCATAGATGTCCATCGTCCGCGAGGTTTTTAAGTGGTTAGTTGATGGACGTGATTTCCGCCCCTTCGTTTCGAGCGGCGACGACGCGGATCTCACCGTCGATACCGAGCTCCGAGAGCGCGTCTTCCGCCGACTCTCGTGCCTCCTCGGCGAGTGACGTGTCGGTGATGCCGTAGACTGCCGGTCCCCACGAGGATTGACCGACCCCTCGAAGCGCTGGCGAGTTCGATAGCGTATCGATGAGCTGGCCGGCCGGAGGTCGGTAGACGCCGCCTTGTTCGTCGGCGTACCACGCACCGTTGAGTCGCCCAAACGAGCCGACAGCGTCGCCGAAGGCTTCGAGCCGTCCTTCCGCGACTGCCGGCAATAGCTTCCGAACCAAAAGCGTCGCCAGCGAATCAGCGATCGACGGATCGGCGCGCTCGACGACCGCCCGCATACTCTCGTCTTCCCCGTCCCCGCTCCGTCCGTTTGCCACGTCGGGAAATACGACGATGAACCGCCAGTCATCGGGGATTTCGTGTCTTGCGGTAACCGCCGGAACAGTCCACTCACCGGGCGCTGGCGGAGCCGTGGTGAACCGTTCGGTCGGGTGTCCGGCGTCGACGAGAAACCCCCCTGTTTCGAAGGCTGCGACGCCGACTCCGCTTCGACCGCCGCGGTTGAGTGCTGGTGCCTGCCGCCGCGCTTCGACCGATATTCGGTGACAACGTGCGACGGCGATAAGCGTCGACAGCGCGGTTTGTGTACCGCTTCCGAGCCCGACGTGTCGTGGGAGCGATTCGATGACGTCGACGTCGACGCCGTCGACGCCGAGAATCGAACAGCTCCGTTCGGCGTACGTCGAGACGAGCTCGTCCCCGCAGACGACGCGATCTGCCGGTTCGGCTTCGATGACGACACGGGGCGCTTCGAGCGCGATACCGACTCCGCCGTAGATCCGTTCGTGGGCCAAAGAGAGGTTCTGAAAGCCGAGGTGGAGTCTCCCGCCGGCATCGACTCGAACGCGCATTGGCGGGCGTACGTTGGGATAGGGGTTGTCGGTTTCGACACCGGATAGTAGCGCCACCCCGACTGGTTGCTACAGGTCTCGTGATCGCCCTATGTGAAGCAATTCACCGCCGCACTCCGAACAGACACTACTCTCGAACGACCTTCCTCGTTTCCCGCAGCTGAGACATTCGAACGTGTCCGTACATTCTTTGTCGATTTTCGGTCGCATATTCGCAGATTATGTTCGACTATGTTAACTCAAACCCTAATACAGCTAGAGGTATAGACATATATCTAAATTTGGTGTACGAATGATAACTTTTGAATGAATCGGTCGGCTCGAATCGGACGAATCGAAATGTAGCTATTAAGTTACTCGGCCACAATTCTCCGGTATGAGTCAACAGACCACTCCAGAAAAAGAGCCCGGCGACTTGGGCAAAGACGAAAAACTCCGAAGCAGCGAAGTCACGGAGGGTCCCGACCGCGCCCCCCACCGATCGATGTTCCGCGCGATGGGATTCGACGACGAAGACCTCGCGTCACCGATGATCGGCGTCCCGAATCCCGCAGCCGACATCACGCCGTGTAACGTCCACCTCGACGATGTTGCCGACTCGGCTATCGAGGGGATCGAGGAGGCCGGCGGCATGCCGATCGAGTTCGGCACCGTCACGATCTCCGACGCGATCTCGATGGGTACCGAGGGGATGAAAGCCTCGCTCATCAGCCGCGAAGTCATCGCCGACTCCGTCGAGTTGGTTTCGTTCGGCGAGCGAATGGACGCGCTCGTCACCGTCGCCGGCTGCGATAAGAACCTCCCCGGGATGATGATGGCGGCGATTCGAACCGACCTACCCTCGGTGTTCCTGTACGGCGGCTCGATCATGCCCGGCCAGCACGAGGGCCGTGACGTTACCATCGTCCAGGTGTTCGAGGGCGTCGGCGCGCACGGACAGGGAGATATGAGCGACGATGAGCTCGACGACCTCGAACGGCACGCTTGCCCGGGTGCCGGCTCCTGCGGCGGGATGTTCACCGCGAACACGATGGCGTCGATCTCCGAAGCGCTCGGGCTCGCTCCGCTTGGATCGGCGTCCGCACCCGCGGAGGACGACGAGCGCTACGAGGTGGCCGAGCGCGCCGGCGAGCTCGTCCTCGATGCGGTCGAGAACGACCGTCGACCGTCCGATATCCTCTCTCGGAAATCGTTCGAGAACGCCATCGCGCTCCAAACCGCCATCGGCGGGTCGACCAACGGCGTCCTCCATCTCCTCGCGCTCGCGGCCGAGGCTGGCGTCGAACTCGATATCCACGATTTCGACGAGATATCGCGGCGAACGCCGAAGATCGCCGACCTCCAACCCGGCGGCACACACGTGATGAACGACCTCCACGAACTCGGTGGGGTTCCGGTCGTCATCCGCCGGCTGCTGGAGGCGGGATTGTTCCACGGTGACGCGATGACGATTACGGGTCGCACCATCGAAGCGGAGCTGTCCGAGCTCGAGTTGCCCGACGACGACGCTATCGACGCGCCGTTTCTCTACGCCGTCGACGACCCCAAAGAGGCCGAGGGCGCGATAAAAATCCTCGAAGGGAATCTCGCCCCCGACGGTGCGGTGTTGAAGGTGACCGGCGACGACGCGTTCTATCACGAGGGGCCGGCGCGCGTCTTCGAAAACGAGGAGGCCGCGATGCGATACGTCCAGGAGGGCGAGATCGAATCGGGCGACGTACTCGTCATCCGTAACGAGGGGCCACAGGGCGGGCCGGGAATGCGCGAGATGCTCGGCGTCACCGCCGCGGTCGTCGGTGCGGGACACGAAGAGGACGTCGCCTTGCTCACCGACGGACGGTTTTCGGGTGGTACCCGCGGCCCGATGATCGGCCACATCGCTCCCGAGGCGTTCGTCGGCGGCCCGATCGCGATCGTAGAAGACGGCGACCACATCACGGTCGATATTCCCGAGCGAACTATCGACGTTGCTCTCTCCGACGAGGAGTTGAAAAACCGGCTAGCCGAGTGGACACAGCCCGAGCCGACGTATCCGGGTGGCGTGCTCGCGAAGTACGGCCAGGCGTTCGATACGGCTTCGAACGGCGCGGTGACGAACCCTGCTTTGAAAGACAACTGACGGCTGACCCGAGCGTATCGAACGGATGGCTCGAGAGCGTGACGTTCCTTTTATCCGGCGACCGACCGACGTCTCCGTATGGTCGACCTAATGGACACGTTCATCGAGGATCGAAACCGTATCCAGCCGAACCACGCCAACAACCTGGGGACGGCTCACGGTGGGAACGTGCTCCGATGGATGGACGAGACGGGAGCGATGAGCGCGATGCGCTTTGCCGGAAAACACTGCGTGACCGCTCACATCGATTCGGTCGATTTCCAGCTTCCACTCGAACTCGGCGATATCGCACTCATAGAGGCGTACGTGTACGCCGCTGGTAAGACGAGCGTCCGGGTTCGCGTGCGGGCGCACGGCGAAGACCCACTGACGGGCGAAAGCGAGGTTACGACGGAGTCGTACTTCGTGTTCGTCGCTATCGACGAGAACCGTCGCCCCGTCGAGGTTCCCGAGCTAACCGTCACGACTGACGAGGGGCGACGGCTTCGAGACCAAGCGGTGGCGGACGAGAGCTAGTCGGAATCGGACGGAGAATCGTCACAGCGCCCGCGGCAACTCACCCGGGAAGCGCTACGTGGTTTCGGAGGTCGTACGGGTTCTCTCCGGATACCCATTCGAAGACGAGCTCCATCGCTCGAATCTCGGTTCGAACGCCGTCGTGGTCGGTTTCCAAGACGGCGTTCGTCGCGCCGTCGAGCTCGGGGCTGTCGCCGCACCGCCAGAACAGCGGGTCGTCAGTGCCGCGGATCGTGTAGTAGTCGATCTCACCCGGCGTCTCGTCGCGGTTCAACACCGAAAGTGGGTGTCCGTCGAAGCGCTCGTAGTCCGCGCGGAGAAACGGACATACCTTGTACGCGCCCGTGCTTCGTCCGGCTTCGTCACACCACCGGTTCAGCACGGTTCCGTGGTTGGCTCCTGCCAACCCGACGAACGTGTCGACCCACTCGAAGCGGTCGTGAGCCGCCAACCAGAAGCGAACGCCGGTGACTCCGAGGCTGTGTGAAACGACCGAAACGGTGTCGGAGCCGGTGTACTCGCGAACGTGTCCGACGAACGCATCGAGCTGTTCGGCCATCTCCGGATGCGTCGGCGTCCCGTCGCCGAACGTTATCGCCCAGCAGTCGTCGCCCAGATAGCCCCGTTGTAAAAAGAACGTCGCGTGGTCGAGCCAATCGCACGCGTCGCGTTGGTTCCCGTGAACGAAGACGACCGGCGTTCGCTCGCTCCCCGGCTCCGTTCGATGAAACGCGTGTCCACCCCAGCCGCCGTACGCTCCCTCGGACGACCACGGCAGTCGACTGTCATCCGCTCTGTCAGTTTCACAACCGATAGAGCAGCCGCCCTGACGCTGGGCTCGCCGGAGGTGAC
>CAYQWI010000075.1:0-7727 GCA_964421165.1 uncultured Natronomonas sp. | reverse complement strand
GCGGAAATCCGATGGTCGGATTCCTCCGCGTTCACGCGGAGGAGGAGGTCAATCAAGGCGGTTAGCCCGCCGGCCCGAATAGCATTTTACGCTCGCCGTCTAACCGACGGTATGCGCCTCGACGAGTACGTCGATGATCTCGAACGCGACGAGTCCGTCGAACTCAGAAAGCTCGCCGAGGAGAAGTCGTACGCGGTCACCCAGTTTCTCGACGACGCGCGAACCCGATTCGACGAGACGCTCTCGGGCGAGACGCTGGTCGGTTCGACGGCGCCCTCCGTCTTCGTCGGCCGGTCGAGCTATCCCCGTGTCTCGGCGGGGCTTCTCGCGCCGGTCGGAAACGAGGCCGACGCCGCCGACTACGCGACGACCGGCGAGTGGTACCGACAGGGCTACAGCATCGACGACGTCTTCCAGCGGCGGACGGGGCTTTTGAACTCGACGCGCCGCTCGAACGTCGACGTTCACGACGTCTGGGACGGCTTCGTCGGCACCCAACGGGAGGTCGCGATCGCCGACCGCCCGGTCGATATCGAACTCGGACTCGACGGCCGCCCCGGCTTCGATCTCGACGGCTCGCTCGAGGACATCGCGGCGCCGCGCGGACCGCAAATCGGAGCCGACACCGCACGGGTAACGGAGAACCCCTCCGTCCCGCGGGCGATCGAAAAGACGCTCTCGGACGACGACTGGCGGGCCGACGGCGCGATGACGTACCTGTACCGACGCGGCTTCGACGTGTACGAGATCAACAACGTGCTGTCGGTCGGCGCGCTCGGTCAGGGGGAACACAGACGGCTCGTCCCGACGCGGTGGTCGATCACCGCCGTCGACGACACGATCGGGCAGTACCTTCGAGGGACGATCCGAAACGCCCCTTCGATCGGGGAGACACTCGTGTGGCAAACCGAATACATGGGCAACGAGTACTGGGTCGTCGCCACCCCCGGCGAGTGGGAGTTCGAACTCCTCGAGTTGAAAGCGCCGGGAAGCATCTGGAACCCCGACCCGAACGGGCGGCTCTACATGGCGGCTGACAGCGAGGGGTACGAGGGTCGAAGCGGCTACGTCGAAGAGACCTCCGGAGCGTACTACGCGGCCCGCCTCGGCGTGCTGGAGGCGCTGTCCGAACGCGACAGGCAGGCGAAGGTGTTCGTCGTTCGACACGCGACGAACGAGTACTGGGCTCCGGTCGGCGTCTGGCAGATCCGTGAATCGATACGGGACGCCGTCAGGGACGAACCGGCCGTCGCCGAGAGCTTCCACGGAGCGATCAGCGAACTCACGCCGAAACTGCCCGTCTCGCTGGCGCAACTACAGCGGAAATCGACGATGGCGGCGGGGATCCAGAGCGATCTGTCGGCGTTCGGTGGCGGTATCGGGAGCTCGTAGCATGTCGGGACTCCTGAGCGGTCCGGCGCTTTTCGTCGTCGGACTCTCGGTCCTCCTTCTCGTCTTTCCGGCGCTGTATCTGTACCGGATGGTACGCGGGTAACACCCCCTCAGGGAGAAACCACTTAACCCAGCGCGCGAAAGCGAACTACGACCAGCGATGCTGC
Source organism: uncultured Natronomonas sp. (assembly GCA_964421165.1). GTDB lineage: Archaea > Halobacteriota > Halobacteria > Halobacteriales > Haloarculaceae > Natronomonas. The sequence continues at coordinate 6,168 of CAYQWI010000075.1, read as the reverse complement.
TCATCCTGTGTGTCGATCTCGACGACGATCTCGGCCGGAAAACGGCGTTCGAGACGCCGGTCATCGGCCGGGACGCCGTCGAGGACGCCGCCGTCGCTCTGGCGACCGCCGATCCGGAGGACTCCGACGTGAACGTCTGTTTTCAGGGCGTCCACCTCCACGACAGCATCGACGACGAGTCCGTCGAAGTGGCGATCGTTACCGGAACGGCGAACGCAGATATCTCGGCGAATCGAAAAGTCGGCGAGGAAGTCGATACCGTCCTCGCGTCGCTATCGACGGGCGAGGACGTTCGGGCGATCGTCGTCACCGACGGCGCACAGGACGAAAGCGTGCTTCCGGTAATCCGATCGCGGGTTCCGATCGACGGCGTCCACCGCGTCGTCGTCCGGCAGGCGCAGGATCTCGAATCGATGTACTACACGTTCAAACAGGTGCTCGCCGATCCCGAGACCCGCGGGACGATCCTCATCCCGCTCGGCATCCTGCTTTTGATCTATCCGATCTCGATCGTCGCCGAATCGATCGGGCTTCCGGGATCGACGCTGGGCATTATCTCGGCGCTGTTGGGACTGTACGTCCTGTTTCGCGGACTCGGGCTCGAAGATACGATCGACGAGACGCTGGAGCGGGTTCGGGTCGGGCTCTTTTCGGGACGCGTCCAGCTCATCACGTACGTCGTCGCAGCCGCACTCCTCGTGGTCGGCGGGGTCGGCGGACTCGAAGCCGCCGAGGCGCTTGGCGACCCCGATCCCGAACCGGTGCAGACGGCCGCCGCGTTCGTTTACGGAGCCGTCCAGTGGGCCGCCGCCGCGGGCGTCGTCGCGGCGTTGGGGCGGATCACCGACGAGTATCTCGCCGGGGGCTTCCGATGGCGCTACCTCAACGCGCCGTTTTACGTCGTCGCGATCGCCATCGTGTTACACGGGCTGAGTGCGTTCTTCCTCTCGCTTCCGTTCGCCGGGCTGTCGTACCTCGCAGTCACGCTGACGACGGGGACGTTTCTGGGGCTCGCCAGCACGCTCGCGTTCGCCGTCGCGGAACAGCGCTACCCCCGGGATCGCGATTCCGAACTCGCCGGGTGACCCCGGTCACAGGACAGCTAGTTCGCGGACATCGGCGAGCCCGATCGATCGATACCGCCAGCCGTCGCCGGCGTCAGCGAGGACGGTCCCGTCCCGCGTCACGGCGTATATCCCGTCCCCGTACGCGATATCGACGATCGTCCCCTCGACCGGAAGGTCGACGGGACGCCACGCGCCCGGGGCCGTCCCCCGAACGTAGAGTTCCCCGTCGGCGACGGCGTGCGCGCGCTCGCCGTCGCTGGCGACGACCGAACACTCGCCCTCGAATGCGCGCATCCAACCGTTCGCGAGGTAGTACAGTCCGGACCGCGTCGCCGCAAGCGGCGTGCCGGCGGTCGAAACGTCGTACGCATCGTCGAGACCGACGTGAGTGCCGTCGAGGCGGTGGACGCCCGATTCGGCGGCGGCCATCGCTCCGTCGATCGACCGGACGCCGTCGAGTTCCGAAAGCGTCTCCCACGTCCCGTCGAAGCGGGCGATTCGCCCCTCGCCCGCGGCGACGAAACCATCGGAGTGACCGACGGCACTCGCGGAGCCGAATTCGGTCTCGCGAAATCCCTGCCCGGTGCCGACCAGCACGTCGTCGGGCGTGGCGACGGCGAGTCGCCCACCGGCCGAAACGACACCGGTGGCGGGTCCCCGATACTCCAGCGAGAACTCGCCGACGATATCGTCGGAGATGGAGACACGCGCGACGCCGAGTTCAGTGGCGACGAACACCGTCGTGGCGTCGTCTGCGTCCGCGTACACGCGCTTTTCGGAGAGGCTGATATCGTCGTCGCTCATACCCGTATTCGTCGTCGCTCCGTCGAAAGCGTTTATATCTGAACGGACCTCTCGACGGTTCGGTCGAAGACGGACTCGCCCCACGAGAGGGCGTCTCGATCGCGGCTGAACGCGGCCCCGACGAGGATGCCGGCGTCGTAGCCGAACAGTCCGAGTTCGTCGGCATCGAAGAGAACGATTGCGTAGGGGAGCTCCTCGTCGGTTCGTCGGAGTTCGAGACCGTCGGTCGCGGCGGCGGCCTCGAACCGTTCGTATCCGGATCGGAGACGCGCCACCGCGTCCCGCTCGGCGACGACCGTCGCCGTCTGTCCCCCCGACTCGACGTTCTCGTGAAGCGCCTCGAGAAACCGTGGCATCCCCGACGGCGAGACGACCCGGAGATCGTCAGCTTGCTCCCCGATCTCCGAGAGCCGATCGAGGGGTCGTTCCGGGGCGTGTCGACCCGGAGCGACGATCCGCCCCCGTTCGAAAACCGAGAGCGGAAACGGGCGATCGGTCGGGAGCGTATCGAGCAGTCGCCGGGCCGTATCGAGTCTCGACAGGCGGGCGAGATACTCGTCGTGTCGTCGCCACGCGAGTCGACCGAATCCGGTCAGTTCGTCCTGTCCGTCACGGTCGGTGACGAGGCCGGCCTCTGTAAGCTCCTGTAACGATTTGTAGATCGTCGAGCGGGAGACGTCGAGTTCGTCACGGAGGTCTCGCTGGTCGCGAGGAGCGTCCGCGAGCAGTTCGAGCAGGGGCGCTCGCTTGCGAAGCGTATCCGCGACGGGATCGATCCCGAGAGTCGTCTCACCGTTCGGTGAATCCATCCCGCGGGGATAGCGAATCCGATCACCTGAACGTTTCGCAATGTGAGACGTGTCCGGGGGGTCGAACGACGTTCGAGAGTCGAACACAGCTGTCGAGTATAACGTAAAGTGGGTCGCCCACCTCCGATCAACCGCGACCCGCTGGCGTTTTGCTCTCCCGACGGGGTACCCGTCGACCGGTTTTACAGGCGTTCGAGGCGAATGCCACGGGGGTTGACCCCGAAGTGGTTCACGAACGGCAGATACGGCTCCGTTACGCAATCCCTTTGAGACCGGGCGAGAGAGTTGACCTATGGACGTGTTCGGATCGAGCGGAGTTCGCGGCGTCGTCGGCGAGGAACTGACGCCGCGGTTCGTCGGGGAGATCGCGGCGGCGGCCGGAAATACGTTCGAACGCGACACCGTCGCCATCGCGCGCGATACCCGAACGACTGGCCGCATGTTCGTCGACGCGGCGGCGAGCGCGCTCGCGTCCGTGGGGTGTTCGGTCCACCGCCTCGGGATCGTTCCGACCCCGGGCGCGCAGGCGTACGCCGAACGCCACGGCATTCCGGCGGTTATGATAACGGCGAGTCACAATCCGCCCGAGTACAACGGCATCAAGCTGGTCGGTTCCGACGGGATCGAGCTGTCAACGCACCGGATCGGAAGAATCGAAGACCGGCTAACTACCGACGATACGGCTCCGGTCGGCTACGCCGATGTCGGGACGAGTCGATCGATCGACGGCGTTCCGCGGGCGTACGTCGAATCGCTCCTCGATCGACTCGAAACTGAGGGACGAAAGGAACGGATCGAATCGGCGGGACTCACCGTCGCACTCGATCCCGGTCACGGCGCCGGCTGTGTGAGTAGCCCGCAGTTTTTCCGCAGGCTCGGCTGCCGCGTCGTGACGGTCAACGCCCAGCCGGACGGTCACTTCCCGGGGCGACATCCGGAGCCCCTCGTGGAGAATCTCTCGGATCTCCGACGACTCGTCCGGACGACTGACGCCGACGTCGGGATCGCCCACGACGGCGACGCCGACCGGGCGATGTTCGTCGACGAAACGGGGACCCACATCGAAGGAGACGCCTCGTTGGCCGCGCTCGCGGCCGCCGAACTCGAGTCGGACGACACCGCTGTCTCCGCCGTCAACGTCTCACAGCGGCTCGTCGACGTGGCGACCGACGCCGGAGCCGATCTCGATCTCACGCCGATCGGCAGCACCTACCTCATCACGCGGATCAGGGAGCTTCGAGACGCGGGCGAGCGCGTCCCGATCGCCGGCGAGGGCAACGGCGGGATATTCTTTCCGGACTACCGGATCACGCGCGATGGAGCCTACACCGCGGCGCGGTTTCTGGACCTGCTGGTCGACCGATCCGCGAGCGAGCTCGTCGCGGACTACAGCGGCTACGCCAATATCCGTCGGAACCTCAAATACGGGAGCACCGACGAGCGCGACGCGATGCTCGCGGCCGCCGAATCGTACGCCGAGTCAGTCGACGCCGAGTTGACGACCACCGATGGCTACCGGCTCGATTACGGCGACGCGTGGGTGCTCGTCCGACCCAGCGGGACCGAACCGCTCGTCAGGTTGTACGCCGAAGCGCGGGATCGAGAGCGCGCCGAGGGACTGATCGACGGCGTCGTCGACGCGATCGAGTCCCGAGAGTAGGACCCGTGACGACGTTTCCGTCAGCCGTCGTCGGCGAGCGCCGCCTCGATCCGTTCGAGTTCTTCCCGAGCGCTCCGAAGGTCCGTCTCGACCTCGCCGCGTTCGAGGCGGCGGCGCTCCTCGTCGGTCAGTTCGGCGTCGGCGCTCGCGGCCGTTCGGATTCGCTCGTACGACTCCTCTCGCGTCAACAGTCGTATCTCTCGAAGCGTCGAGATCGTCGATTCGTCCGCGAAGCGATCGACCACGGAGACGAGTTCCTCGATCCGAAATCGCAGCTCTTCGGCCGCCCCTGGGGGCCACTCGATCCGGAGCGGATCGGCCGAAATGCGTTCGAGGTAGGTCCGGTTCGTCGCGACGCGGCGTTTCAACAGGTTCGCGTCCTCGACGTAGTGTGAGAGCTTCGACGAAGAGTAATCGGCGTACTCGAGCAGTTCGCCGATCGTCGATTCGCCCGCGGGAGCGTCCCGAACGTAGTCGAGGAGATCGGCGGGCGGCGACTCGTACTCGACGAACGGCGTGTGGGCGGCCCCCTCGATGAACGAGAGGAATTCTCGGGCGGACGTCTCGCGTTTGAACGTTCGAAACGCGTCCTCGATTCGTTCGTTGTATGCGTCGATCGGCTCGCGGAGGCGATGGATCGGCGCGTCGAGGTCGGCTTCCCCGAGCTCTCGGAGCCGTTCGAGCGAGTCGATTCGCTCGCGAAGATCGCGTTTTCGGCGCCGGGCGCGCTTGCGAGCCTCCCGGCGTTCGTCCCGCGCGGCTTCGAGGTCGTCGCGGAGTTCGGCGTACCGTCTCGCCGGCCCGAGCGCCTCCCGCGCGGCCGCGAAATCGCTCTCGTTGAGCGACTTCGAGACGCCGCCGGTCTTGACGTGATCGTCGGCCGCCACGAACGCGTCGCGTTCCGGGATCGAGTCGGGGATCGATTCGAGCGTCTCGGACAGCTCGTTTCGGAACTCGACGTACCCCTGAAAGTCGTCCCAGTCGGTCGCCCGCTCCTCGAAGCGATCGAGCACGCTCTCGACGGACCGGCAGGCGTCGGCGACGGCGCGAAGTTCGGACTCGTCGACGCCGTCCGCTTCGAGCTTCGATCGCAATCGTGCGACGCGCTCGGTGGCGGCTCGCAGTTCCGCGACGGGATCTTCGGTGTTGGCGTCCATCCTCGTCGTTACTCGTAGACCGTGTCCGGATTGAACACGCGTTCGCCGACGACCTCGCCGTCGACCGTCCGGTGGAAACAGCTCTCGTAACCGGTGTGACACGCTCCGCCCTCCTGTTCGACGAGGTACAGGATCGCGTCGCCGTCACAGTCGACGCGGATCTCCTCGATTCGCTGGACGTGGCCGCTGGAACCGCCCTTATGCCAGAGTTCGTCGCGGCTCCGGGAGTAGTAATGCGCCTCGCCGGTCTCTCGGCTCCGGTCGAGAGCCTCGCGCGTGACGTAGGCCAACATCAACACGTCGCCGCTTTCGGCGTCCTGTGCGATCGCCGGCAGTAGTTCGTTCTCCTCGAAGGCGAGATCGACGCTCATTGGTGAAGCGTCCGTCACTCTCGCGGATAGGCCTTTTCGTTGGACCGTCGAAAGGGTGTTCGCGCGATCGCCGATGGATTATGAATAGGCATATAAGAACCATATAAATAAACATCCGCCGTGGCGCGCGCTCGGCGGCTTACCGAGCGAACCCGAGGGGAGCCGCCGAAAAGCGCACGAGGGATGAGCGTCGAGCGAATCGGCTGGGAGGGAGTGGTTAAGGAAGCGGTGAAGGGTGGTGTTTAAATAACGAACGAGCTGGGACGGGATCGAATGAGACCCAACGAGACCAGATGAGAC
>CAYQWI010000074.1:0-7731 GCA_964421165.1 uncultured Natronomonas sp. | reverse complement strand
TCTGTTGAACCGAGTACGATTATGTTACTACTTGTACGTCGACGCGGAGATGACAGCGCAGTTTCCGATCACGGTGGTTGTTGGGGTCGGTCCCGATGACGGTCTCGATGGCGGCACCGGGGATCGGAATCGAAGAACTGACCGGACTGATCGAGACCATCGAAGGAGGCCAACTCGCGGACGGGCCGAGGGTACGATCGTTCGAATCGGCGTTTGCCGACGTCTCTGATCGATCCCACGGCATCGCCACGTCGAACGGGACGACCGCACTTCACGCCGCGCTCTCGGGGCTCGAGCTCGGGAGATCCGACACGGTCCTGACGACTCCCTTCTCGTTCATCGCGACCGCGAACGCGATCCGCCTCTGTGGTGCGACGCCGGTGTTTGCCGATATCGATCCGGACACCTTCAACCTCGATCCGGCAGCCGTTCGAAGGACGATCGAGTCACGTGATGGGGATGTAGACGCGATCATCGCAGTTCATCTGTACGGACTCCCCGCCCCGATGGACGAACTCGGAGCGATCGCCGAAGAGTACGACCTCGACGTGGTCGAGGACGCAGCACAAGCGCACGGTTCGACGTATGACGGACGCCCGGTCGGATCTTTGGGCGATGTCGCGTGCTTTTCGTTTTATCCCACGAAGAACATGACGACCGGCGAGGGAGGGATGGTCGTCACTGACGACGATTCGGTCGCCGACCGAATTCGGCGGTTTATCAATCACGGACGGGACGATCGATACGACCACGTCGAGGTCGGGCACAACTTCAGGATGACGAGCCTCGGTGCTGCGCTGGGGCAAGCACAGTTGGAAAAGCTCCCCGACTTCGTCTCGATCCGGCGCCGAAACGCGGGGCAATACGATGACGCTCTCGCCGACCACCCGTCGATCACGGCACCGTCGGAGCCGCCTGCTGCTCGACATTCCTACCATCAGTATACGGTTCGGTGTGAGGACCGGTCCGCCCTCCGAGCTGAACTCGAGGACGCCGGTATCGATACGGGCGTGTACTATCCGACGCCGATTCACGAGCAACCGGCCTATGAGGGGATCGACGCGTCGCTCCCCGTCGCGGAACGCGTCGCTGACGACGTACTTTCGATTCCCGTCCACCCGTCACTGAAACAGCGAGATGTCGACCGTATCGCCGATCGGCTCAGGAGGTTCGAGCCATGACGATTCCTGTCGGTGTCCTCGGTGTCGGAAACATGGGCCGACATCACGCTCGGGTGTATCACGAACTAACGAACGCCGAACTCGTCGGCGTCTCGGATGTGGACACGGCCAGCGCTGCAACCGTCGCGGACCAGTACGGCACCGAATCGATGTCAGCCGATCGACTGTTCGAGATCGCCGATGCCGTCTCGATAGCTGTTCCGAGCCGCTACCATCTCGAAGCTGGAACGGCGGCATTACGAGCCGGTGTTGACACGCTCATCGAAAAACCGATCGCCACTGACATCGATGACGCGACCAGACTCCTCGCCGTCGCCGAATCGTCGGACGCGCTGTTACAGGTCGGTCACATCGAGCGGTTTAACCCTGCCGTACAGACCGTTCTCGAGTTTGTCGACGATATCGATCTCGTCGCGGTCGACGCTCGACGATTAGGCCCACCGATCGACGAAAATCGGGATATCGGAGACGGTGTCGTTTTGGACCTGATGATTCACGACATCGATATACTCCGACGCCTCGTCGGTGCTGACGTCTCGGAGGTGTCCGCCCTGGGGACGCCCGAACAACACTACGTCACCGCGTCCGTCGGGTTCGAAAACGGTGTTGTCGGATCGCTCACTGCCAGCAGGGCCACACAGCGGAAAGTTAGAGAGCTTACGCTGACGGCCAAAGATCGGCTCATAACCGTCGACTATATCGACCGTTCCGTGACGATAGATCGGCGAAACAGACCGTCATATCTGGCGGACGATGGCGACCTTCGCTACCGAAACGAACGGATTGTCGAACAGCCGACAGTGGATAACGGGGAGCCGCTGAAAAACGAACTCGTTTCGTTTCTCGACGCCGTCGAGAACGGAACGAATCCCGTCGTCACGGGGAGAGATGGGCTCGAAGCGCTTTCACTGGCGTGTCGAATTCGAGACGCGGCCAGGACGGAACGCCCGTCCATCGCCGGGCCGAGCCATGCGAGATGAACTCCAGAAGAAGCGTTTTCTTATCGTAGCGTTCGACCGCGTTTTCGGGCCGCGATAAATAAACTAATAGCGGACACGCCACCGATCCCGACGATCAACGCGAGGAAGGTGAGCCCCGGACCGAATCCCTGCTCACCGTCTCCCGGTTCGCTCGACGGAGCCGTGTCCCTCTCCGCGACGTGTATCGCTTTGGTCCGATCGTCGACACCGATCTCGAACGACCCCGGGTTTTCGAACCGCTGCTCGAACGTGATCGTCCCCGTCCCGTTAGGGTCGACAGTTACGTTCTCGATAGCAGCAGTCGATCCTTCAACGAGTAGCTCCGCTTGATATTCGCTGGGCGCCGTTCCGTCGTTTTCAAACACACCGGTTACGGTCACGGTTTCGCCGGCTTCGATCCGATCGCTTCCGAGGCGGACGTCGATGAGGCTGATTTCGCCGACGGATTCAGTGGATTCAGTGGGCTCCGGAGACTCGCTCTCCTCGATCGAGCCGATGCCGATCTGTTCGTCCCCGTCGACACCGATCGCCATCCGATACCGGTCGCCGTCGTCCTCGACGACCGGATCGAGTTCGACCCACCCATCATCGAAGCGGTACGCGGTCAGGTTCTCCCAGTCGATATCGGCCGACCGGATCGTTTCGGCCGCGACGCTGAACTCGTATTCGACCGAGGCGATCGATTCGGTCGCGTTTATATCAAAGACGCCACCGTCTTCGGACGGCAGACCCGGTGGCGTCTGCCCTTCGGGACGAGCGATCGTCGCGGTGAACTCGTCGTGTGTGTCGCCCGGTTCGATCGTCACCGATTCGAGTCTGACAGCGTCTCCGACACCGATATCGGCGACGATCGGGACGCCTGGCTCAACGTTCGACGCGTTCAGCCGAACGGTTCCGGAGTCGTCCGTCGTTACATCGGCCGTGATTTCCGACGGCGATGATGCTCCGCTCGATCCCCCGGAACCGCCGCTCTCACTGCTGGTCGAACTGCCACTTCCGCTCGGACTACTGCTACTGGAGCTGTCCTCTCCATCGGAATCACCGCTTCCGTCCTCCTCGGAGCCGGCAACCGTCACGTTTGTCGCGGCCACGTCACTCTCGCCGTCGGCAGTCAGGACGGTCAGTTCGACGACGTACTCGTCCTCGGTATCGAACGTATGGGTGATCCGTTCTCCAGTTGCGTTATTCCCGTCACCGAACGTCCATTCGTGGGTCAGATCCGATCCGGTCGAACTGTTCGCGTCGAATTCGATCGGCTCACCGACCTCGGCTGTCGTCGTGTTGGCTTCGAACCGCGCCTCGACGGCCTGACTCACCGACACCGTTGTCGCGTCGATATCCGAGCGTTCGGCTTCGTCGGTTACGGTCACGGACACGTCGACGCTTCCAGCCGTATCGAACGCGATCGTCGTCACCGGCTCGCCCGTGGTGTCGACCGTCTCACCGTCGATCGACCACTCGTAGCTTTCGTTCCCCTCCAGTCCGCTGGATCGGCTCGCGTTCAGTTCGATCGTCTCGCCGACAGTCGCCTCCAGGGGCGCTGAGAGTGAGGCAGTCGGCCCGTCCGGACGAACGTCGATCGTCGTCGTGTTACTGTGCATTTGTCCCTCACCGTCGGCAGCGGTGAGCATCACGTCGTATGTGCCGGCGTCGTCGAACGTCCGATTGACCTGTGCTCCCGTCTCGATTTCGCCGTCGTGGAACGTCCATTCGTAGGTCAGATTCGATCCGGTCGAGCCGCTCGCGTCGAAACTGATCGCCTCCCCTTCGACGACGGAGTCATTCGAGACGGCCGGAGCTGCGCGTATCGCCTCGGAGATCTCGATCGACGCCGTCGCCGTGTCTTCCCGGCCGGGCGAGTCGGTGACGGTGACGCTCAGATTGTATTCTCCGGCTTCCTCGAACGGCGGCGTCTCGTAGGTCGACTCAGCCGTCGTAGCGACGCGTTCGTTCTCGATTTGCCACTCGTATTCGACGTTGCCGACGAACCCACTCGATTCATCCGCGCGCAGTTCGACAGTCTCTCCAACGATCGCTTCCCCGGGAGCCGAAAGCGACGCGGTCGGCGAGAGCACCTCGATGGTCATCGAATCCTGAGACATCCGGTCCACCGCGTCGGTCACGGTAAGAGCTACGTCGTATACTCCAGTTGAATCGAACTCTCGCTCGACCTGCGATCCGGTCGTGGTTTCGCCGCCGATCGACCACTCGTAGCTGAGGTCCGTCCCGACTGCACTGCTCGCGTCGAAGCCGACAGAGCCGCCGACGCTGACTGTCGTCGTGTTGGCTTCGAACTGCGCCTCGACGGCTGGACTCACCGATACCGTTGTCGTTGCGGAATCCGTATCGCCATCCTCGTCGACGACCGTCACCGTCACCGTATATTCCCCGCCCTCTTCGAAGCGATGCTCCTCGGTCGGGGTTTCGGAGACCTCGTCGATGTTCCCGTCACCGGTGAGATCCCATCTGTATTCGTCTATCTCGCTGGCCGGTTCCGAACCACTGGCGTCGAACGTCACAGCGTCCCCAACCGACGATTCTTCGGTCGCTGATAACTCCGCTCGCAGCTCGGTGCTGTCCGCCTGACGGATCGTGAGTGGCTCTTCGAGGCTCGACAGCGAAACCCGATCGAAGCCGTCGTCAGTCGCATCGATGAGCTGCCAGTCCGAGATTACACCATCCTCCGTAGCAAATCTCCGTTCCAACTCCGCGTACTCGTTGAATCTGGGATCAATCGTAATCTCGGAGTCGGCCTCGATACCGGTGAAGACGGCACCGTCGGTCCGGCCGGTCGACCAGACCCAGTGCAGCTCGCTTTCGGATCCGTCGTGGATGAACATGTCCGTCTGTCCGTCGTAATCGTCGTCCTCGACGACCCACGCACCGTCCGTCGGAAGCCCGCTCACCTCGAACGACGCGGCTCCGCCGCGCGTACCTTCGGATTGATCCTCGCGGTATCTGTCGTGAACGACGACCAGACTGGCTCCCTCGGGACCGTCATACAGCAGCAGAATACTCGCGTCGTCCTGTTGATACTCCATCGTTCCGTGGGAGCTATACGTGTATGCATGCGGATCCGTGTTTGGCGCTCTGTAATCGTAAAAATCCTCGGCGGTCGTTTCGTTGTCGACGATCGCGCCGACAGTGTGGGTCTCATCGCCCTGCTCTACGACGTAGCGTTCGTGTCCGTCGGCCGTAGCTCCGCCGACAAGGATCGATATGGCGACGAGGAACCCCAACAGAAAGAGACCCGATCGATAGACGGTGAGTGATCGATCGTCACCGGACGAGCTATTTGTCACTCGAAACCCCCCAGCTTAGCGGCTGCTCGCGGATCCATCGCCGGGAGATGCCGATCGAACATATCTGTTGGGCCGAGACGCACCCGTCGGCGGGTGTACGTCATCGGATCCATCCCTTCGGATTGGCTGTCGACTCTGCCAAGATTTGACATGACCCGAAAAACGACTCTGAAAGGTTTTGTTATAAATTCTGAAAATTGGCAGTGTAGAAGTACAGCTACCTTACTACAACGGTTCGAGTGGGTCCGGTAGAAACGAATAATCGAGGCACGTCGGGATATTGATCCTTCCTACTACGTCTACTTGCCAGTTCGTCTCGAGGAAACTGTTCGTTTCTCGTGAGAAATTTGTGGATGCGATGGGCAGGAGTTGAACCTGCAGCTCGACCGTGGAACGGCCGCGTGTTACCTTACACTACCGATCGCGCGTCCGACCGGATGACCCGTCCGCGTCGAGACGCAGATGACGATTACAGTCACACCCGTATTGTTATGAGTACGATAGCGACAGGGCGATACGATATCTAATCCATAGCAGTCCGATACGTCCAGATCCTCCCGGGAGACGCTCGTTAAGCCGGTTTAACGTAGTATATCGTTCGTAATACGACGCATACCGATAGTATAGTGAGCTTATACCTTTGGTTGTGTTCTCGCTGGGTTCTCTATGGCTCGATATACAGATCGGATACTTGTGATCGCCACCGTCATACTCGCGATCATCGCGCTTGTGGGTATCGCCGCGGGAACAGTCACCGCGGACGCTGGATCGCCGACGGTCTCGATGAGCGAGGACATCGTCGAGGAAGACGATACTGATGAAGAGGACGAGGGAGACGACTCGGAAGAAACGACGAACGACTCCGAAGACGCTGAGAACGGCGACGATGAAGCGGCACCGCAGGATGCGTTCTTCGAGATACATAACGTCGAAACCAACAGTCCGATCGTCGAAGGCGAGACGGCCACTGTTACTGTCGATATGGAAAACACGGGCGAGACCGAAGCGACCAAAGACGTCTGGTTTAAGCTCGATAGGTGGCGGAAAGCGGAGACCGAGGTGTCGCTCGCTGCCGGCGAGAACCGAACGGTTGAGCTAAAGTGGGTGAGCGAACTCGGGGACGACAAAGAGTGGGATCTGACGGCCGCGACGCCGGACGACTCGGTCGTCCAACAGTACACGATCCGCGACTCGTCGGACGACGCTACGGACGACGATAGCTCGAGCAGTAGCTCCACGTGGACGAGAACCCTCTTCGAAATCGACGACGTGGAGACGAACGCGCCGATAAACGCCGACGAGACGCTGACGCTCACGATCAACGTCACCAACGCCGGCGACAGGATGACTCAAAAGCGCGTCTGGTTCGAGTTCGACGATAGCGTGACCAACGAGACGAGAGTCATCTTGTATCCGGACGAGACCGAAACCGTCGAACTGAGCTACGATACCGACGCCGATGAGTTCGGATCCCGGAACGTCACTGTCCATACGCCGGACGATTCGGAGACAATTCCGGTCGATATCGCGGAACTCCGCCCGGAGTATCTGATCGAATCGGTGGAGATGAACACGCCGATAGAAGCCGGGGAGACGGTGAACGTCACCGCGAACGTCACCAACGCCGGGAACATCGCCGGCAACGAATCCGTTTGGTTCGAGATCGAAAACCAATCGATCGACAGAACGACCCACGAACTCGAGATAAATGAGTCTAGCACAGTCACGCTCGTGTACAACAGTGATCGCGGCGCTGTCGGGGAGTGGAACGCGTCGGTCAGAACCGAGACGGACCGGCACAACGAAACGGTCACCCTTACGGAACCAGAAACGTCAGAGTCGACTGGATCTTCGGAAACGACGACGCAATCGGAGACGGACTCCGCTCCGGCATCCACGTCGTCGAGTGAGGAGCCCGACCCCGAAACGGACGCCGAGGACGGGGAACCGTCGCCCGATTCGATGTTCTCCGAGTTCGATCTCGGACCGCTCGGGATCGGAGCCGCGTTTGTCGTCGCTCTCACGAGTGGTGCGGTCGCGTTCAGGATGTTCGGGTAGGGACAGCTCGTGACGGTCTGCGGACGCCCCTGTTACACGTAAAAAAGAATCACTTCCGCCCCAATAGTTTTCGCACGTTCGGACCCTCTTCAAGTGGCAAGTTGGATCACTGTTTATTGACCGTTTCTCGGACGTCCTGGTCGCTCGTATACACCCACTCGTTCTCTCCGGTCTTTTCGATCCACGGTATATGTTCCACATACTGACAGA
>CAYQWI010000073.1:0-7817 GCA_964421165.1 uncultured Natronomonas sp. | reverse complement strand
CGAATGTCGCTCACCGAACTCATCTCGGGAGTCGAAAGCCACGAAAAGGTACTGACGGTATTTAACGCCGGCGAGGGGACGATCGAAGCTCTTCGAGATCAGTTCCACGACCGTAACGTCTCCGTCTTCGGTGAGCAGACGCCGAGTGTAAAACCGAAATCGTTCGTGGTGTTGTCCGACGGCGACGAGTTCGTCACCGCCGCCGACGTCGAGACGATCCTCCAACGCAACGCCGAAGCGACCGATCCGGGATTCGAGGGGGAGGCGTACCGGCCGATCCTCGATCACCTCGACGAAACGATGTTCACCTCCTACGACATCGAACAGATGGTCGCCGCCTCGAGAGAAATCGAAGACCGAGCCTGGCGTATCGGGAAGGGATCGCTCCACTCGGGCTTTCAGAAACTGTCGATTCTCGCGGGACAGATGGACATCTACGAACAGCTGGCCGAACAGAATGGCCTCGACATTCACACGTACGCGGTCCCCGATACGGACGTTCCCAAACACGATACCGACCTCACGATCCACGTCGAGCGAAGCGACGAGATCGAGCGATCGTGGTTCGTCGTCTACGATGGAGCCGGGATCGACGTCAACAAGTGCGCGCTGTTGGCCGAGGAACGTGACGCCCGGTCGTTCTACGGCTTTTGGACGTACGATCCGTCGACTGTGGATTGGATTATCGATCACCTCGAATCCACGTACGGGCTGGTCGAATCTCGCTAACTCCGCCGGTGAAACGAGACCGAGCGAGGGGCTTATTTCGTTGACGGCCGTTTACCCTGTAATGAGTGATACCGCGGGATTAGACCGGATCGACAGCGCCATCATCAACGCGTATCAAGGCGGCTTTCCGGTCGTCGAACGGCCGTTCGAGCCGGCTGCCGACGCTCTCCGAGCGCGGGGCATCGACGTTACGGCGACGGAGCTTCTCGATCGCATCCAGCGTCTCGACAACGACGGTGTGTTGACCCGCTTCGGTGCGTTGATTAACGCCGCAGAGATCGGTGGCGCTGCGACCCTCGTCGCGATGCACGCTCCCGAAGATCGCTTCGAAGAGATCGCCGAGGCGGTCAACGATCACCGCGAGGTCGCCCACAACTACGAGCGCGAGCACCCGTATCTAAACATGTGGTTCGTCGTTTCGGTCGCCGATCCGGAGGCGGTCGATAGCGTTCTTGAGGCGATCGAAGACGAGACCGGACAGGAGACGTACAACCTCCCGAAACAGCGGGAGTTCCGCGTCGAGGCGAAGTTCTTCGTCGACGGGCCGATCCCGGACGGGGATCTCGACCGTTCGGATCTCGGCCCGGAAGTAAGTGCGAGCGACAGCGAATCGCTAATCCCGAACGAACGGGATCTCGTCGTCGAGATACAGGACGGGTTACCGATCACGGAGACGCCGTACGCCGACGTTGCCGACGCGCTCGATGTCGATATCGAATGGGTGCTTCGAACGATCAAACGATTCAACCGGGAAGGAAAGATCCGTCGTATCGGCGTGATCCCGAACCACTACGCGCTCGGGTACACGGAAAACGGGATGACCGTCTGGAACGTGCCGGACGAGAAGCTCGATACCGTCGGGCCCGAAGTCGCCGCGCTGGAGTTCGTCACCCACTGTTATGAACGACCTCGACACGAAGACGTGTGGCCGTACAACTTCTTCGCGATGACGCACGGCCGAAGCGAAGCCGAAAGCGATCGACGGATCCAAGAAGTCAAGTCGACGATGGAGAAACACTGGGACGTCGGAGAGGGCGACTGGGACTCGCTGTTTTCGACCCAAATTCTCAAAAAGACCGGCATCCGAATCGACGAGCGGGCGGCGGCGAACACCGAATAGCATGATCCCGCTGTATCACGACTTCACCGACGAGACCGTGCTGGTCTTCGGTGGCGGTATGGTCGGTGCCAGAAAGGCGCGTCGGTTCTCGCGGGAGGCTCGTGTCGTCGTCGTGAGTCCCGAGTTTCCCGCCAAGGAGTACGGCGACGCACACCTGGTTCGAGCGGCACCGAGCCCGGAGACCGTATCGGTGTGGTTCGATCGGGCTGCTCCCGCCCTCGCCGTCGCCGCGACGGACGATTCGGCAGTGAACGACGCAGTAGAGCGCGAAGCCCGAGATCGCGGCGCGTTGCTCAATCGAACCGACCAGTCGGGCGGTCGAGAGCAAAAAAGCGTCGTCGTTCCGGCAACGGTTCGTGACGGCGACGTCTCCGTCGCCGTCTCGACGGGGGCGAAGAGTCCCGCCCTCGCAAAGGAACTCCGACGGCGGATCGAAGCCGAGATCGACGGCGCTGGCGAGTTGGCTTCGATAACGGCCGATATACGCGAGGAGTTGAAAGCTCAAGAGATCGATCCGGCCGTTCGACGACAGGTGCTTCGGGATATCGTTCAGTCCTCAAAGGTTTGGAAGGATTTAGGTAGGGGTAACCCCAACCCCCGTCAAACAGTAGACGCCGTCGTCGATGCGGCGTTGGGGGAAAAGAAGTGACACCAGGAACCGAAACAGCGGTCGTCGCCGGCGTGAGCGTCTCACACAGCCACGCGAGTATCGAACAGATCGAAGCCGCGGCCGCCGAGTCACAGCGCGAAGGCATCAAGCAGCTTCTGAATCACCCCGACGTTTCGGAAGCGTTCGTCCTCCAAACGTGCAATCGTGTCGAAGCATACGTCGTCTCCGCGGATCCAGAAGCCGGGCGAGCGGCGCTCGAATGGTATTTCGAGGCGGTGGCCGACGAAGCGATCCTGGAGCTCAATCACGAGGCCAGTCTCAGACAACTCATGTCGGTCGCCTGTGGGATAGAGTCGCTCGTCCTCGGCGAAGATCAGATCATCGGCCAACTCAGGGACGCCTACGAGGACGCTCGCGGCGTCGGCGCGACCGGGCCGACGCTCGAGGACGCGATCCTCAAAGCGCTTCACGTCGGCGAGCGAGCCCGAAGTGAGACGGCGATCAACGAGGGGGCGTTGTCGATCGGATCGGCGGCGGTTACCTTCGCCGAATCCAGACACGAGCTCGAAAACGCGACGGCGCTGATTATCGGTGCCGGAGAGATCGCGACGCTCGCCGCGAAATCCCTGGAAGAATCCGCAGATCGGGTTCTCGTCGCCAACCGCACGGTTCCGCACGCCGAACATCTCGCAGAACAACTCGAAGCGGACGCCTCGGCCGTGGAGTTGGATTCGATTCCTGCTGTGGCTGCCGAATCTGATATCGTCGTCTCCGCGACCGGTTGTCCCGATCACGTTGTCGAGAAATCAGATCTCGAAGCCGCCGGCGAGACCTGTGTCATCGACATCGCCCAGCCTCGAGACGTCGAGCCTGCGGCGGCCTCACTCGACGATATCTCGGTGTACGATCTCGATGCGATCGAGGACGTCACCGACGAAACGAAAGCGCAGCGACGGGCTGCAGCCGAGAGAGTCGAATCGATGATCGACGACGAGCTCGAACATCTGCTGAACCAGTACAAGCGAAAACGGGCCGACCAGATCATCTCCGCGATGTATGAAGGCGCCGAGCGGGTCAAAGCGCGGGAGCTCAGAACGGCCGTCTCGAAGCTGACACAGGAGCGCGACGGCGACGTATCGGACGCAGAACAGGAGATCCTCGAATCGATGGCGGACGCCCTCGTCGGACAGCTGCTGTCGGCACCCACACAGAGTTTGCGGGACGCGGCCGAAAACGACGACTGGTCGACGATCAGCGCGGCGTTGCAGCTGTTCGGCCCCGGGCTCGAGATCGAATCCTCCGAAGGCCCGGTCACCCCGAGCGAACCGGGCGGGATTCCGAGGGAGATGCGCGAACAGATGCCCGCCAGCGTCATCGAACAGTTGAGCGAAGACAACTGATACAGACTGGCGTATCTTTTTCCGCTCGTCGTTAGGAACAGTGCCGAGGACAAACAGCACCCGTCCGTATCAGGTGAGGTTTCGGCCGCGAGGCGATATCAGAGCTCGTTGAGTTTCCGAAGCAGCTGTCCCTCGTACTCCTCGTCGGCACGGATTCCCTTGAGTTCGAGGACGTTCCGTTCGAGTTTATCGAGCGCGACGTGGAAAGCCGTCTTGGCACCGTACCCCTCACCGGTACCGGCGACCTGTCCCCGGTTCGTCCGGAGCCGGATCTGACAGCGGATCAGTGGCGTTCCGCGGAGCCGCTCTTTGTGCTCGCTGAGACGGACGTGAGCGTGGTGGACCTGCATGTCGCGGTATTTGTCAGCGACCTCGGTGATCGCTTCCCGTATCGCCTCCCGGGAGATGGTTTCGAGGAGATCGATGTTCGTGATCTGAACGTCCATGTTCTCCCGCTCGGTGTACGTCAACGCTCTGAGCACGTCGGTTTTCGTGAGAATGCCCGCGATAGCCGTGTCGTCGTCCTCGGGGGTGACGACGAGTCCGGCGTAATCATTATCGAACATCCGTTGGACTGCCGTTTTCACCGTCTCGTCGCGGGTGACCGTTTCGACCGGATCGTTCATCAGATCGTACACCGGGAGATCGAGCATCCGATCAGTATCCCCGGTGCGGTCACCGGAGTGCTGTCGCTCCATCGTCCGAACGGCGAAGTCGGCGATATCGTGGGTCGTCACCATCCCGGTCAGACGGCCGTTGTCGTTGACGACCGGAAGTCGGGAGATACCGTTCTCGCGAAGGTAGTTGATCGCTTTGCCGAGGTGGTCGTTCTCTCGGAGCGCGATGACCTCGTCGGTGTATATCTGTTCGACGGTGAGCACGCCGAGGTTATCGAGCACCTCGGTGAGGATCTCGTCTTCGGTGATGATTCCCCACAGTTCGCCGTCTTCAAAGACGGGAGCGACTTTCGTATCGCCCTCGACGAGCATTCGAGCAACATCGCGAAGGCCGTCATCGCGGCTGATCTGTGGAACGTTGTTCCGGGCGAGAACGTTCACTTTCGCGTTGTCTTCGATGTGCGACTGGAGAAGCTGTCGTTCGGTGAGGATACCGGCGTAGTCGCCGTCATTAAGTACCATGATCCCTTTCGGATTCTCACGCTCGAACAGGGATCGAACCTTGCCGAGGCGCTCGTCGGTGTCCACCTGAATATACTCCTCGGTGGCGATATCTTCGATATTCATCTCTATGCCGGCCGTTCGCCGTGACGGCTCTTGAAAGTACCTCACCGGGGCTTTGCATGGGCCGATATAGCACGCGACTACCGTTCGCCGAGTCGTTTGCCGAGCAGGTAGAACGGCGGAAGCACGACCGCGTTGACGATCCCGACCATCATCAACAACAGGCCGAGAAAGTAGTAGCTACCCTCTCCGATCGTTGGCCACAGCCACACGGCGAACGATCCGGTGAGAAGTCCCAGTGAACTTCCGGCGACGCCGCCTTGGGTGTACTCGAAGACGAGCATCGCGACCGCCAACCCCCCGAGACCGAAGACGAGGATTCCGTGCGGTCGGGTGCTTACGAGCGCGACGAGTACGATCAACAGCCCCGAGAAGGCGATCCCGAAGCCGACGAGTCGAAGCTGTGCGCCGCTTCGATCGTCCGATCCACGCTCCGAGGTGGCTGTTTCGCTCATACGTCTTGGAAACTCCCGAGGGCTCCGGTTGGAATGCCGGCCACCGACGCTTCGTCGGGTCGGCGGACGAGTTCGGCTTCGGTCTCCGAAACCACGGATTCGGGGTTCGTGTAGCGTTTCGGCGGTCGATTATAAAACGATCTGGGAGTCCGTTTCCGCTAGTTGCCCCACTCGCGTCGCTCGGTCGGACGCTCCGAAAGCGCCATCACATCGAGCGGTTCGTCCTGCGTTTCGAGCGCTTCGAACGTCGCTCGGGCGCTCGGGACCGTCGAGAAGTACGTGAGCCCCTCCTCGACGGCGACTTCGAGTATATCGCGATCACGAGAGAACACCACGTCGATCTCGCCGTCGCGCAACGCGCCGACGAGGTCGTCGAAGTCGTCCTTTTCGTACACGTCGAAGTGACGTTCGGCACCGTCCCAGACGTCGGTGATGTCCTCGTTCTTTTGGGACATCCCGCGCAGGGTCCCGAGGTCGACGATCGCGGTGCCGTCCGTCGGGATCGACTTCCCGGTCGCCGATTGGGCTTTCAGATAGGCTTTACCGAACGAGCGCGCCGTTCCCATCACTTCGCCGGTCGATTTCATCTCGGGGCCGAGCCGCGGGTCCGATCCCGGGAGCCGGTCGAACGGCAGCACGACCTCCTTGACGGAGACGTGTTCGGGAATCTGCTCGTGGGCTCGAAGCTCCCCGAGCGATTGGTCGGCCATGATCTTCGCAGCCAGTTTCGCGATCGGGACGCCCGTCGCCTTCGAGACGAAGGGGACAGTGCGTGACGAGCGGGGATTCGCTTCGAGGACGTACACTTCGCCGTCGCGGACGGCTAACTGGACGTTGAGTAATCCGACCGTTTCGAGTGCTTGGGCGATCTCCAGCGTGACTTCGCGGACGCGTTCGAGGACGTCCTGTGAGAGCGAGCGCGGCGGGATCATACACGCCGAGTCGCCCGAGTGGACGCCTGCCGCCTCGACGTGCTCCATAATGCCGCCGATGAGTACGTCGTCGCCGTCCGACACCGCGTCCACGTCGAGTTCGACCGCGTCCGCGAGGAAGTCGTCGACGAGGATCGGCTTGTCGGGGGCGACGCGAACCGCTTCCTCGATGTACTCCTGCAGTTCCTCGTCGGAGTAGACGACGTCCATCGCGCGTCCGCCGAGGACGTAGGACGGGCGGACGAGCACCGGGTAGCCGATCTCGTGAGCGAGTTCGAGCGCCTCCTCTTCGCTCGTGGCGGTTCCGCCCTCCGGTTGGCTGATTCCCAGCTCGTCCATCAGGACGTTGAACCGGTCGCGGTCCTCAGCGAGGTCCATCGCCTCGACCGAGGTGCCGAGGATCTCACAGTCGAGACCGCGACGTTCGATTTCATCGGAGAGTGGTTCACCGACGTTGACCGATGTCTGGCCGCCGAACTGGACCATCACGCCGTCTGCGCCGGTCTCTTCGATCACGTCGGCGACCTCTTCGGCCGTGATCGGCTCGAAGAACAGCCCATCGGAGGTGTCGTAATCGGTCGACACCGTTTCGGGATTGTTGTTGATAACGTGTGCGTCGATTCCCTCCTCGCGGAGGGCGCGGACGGCGTGGACGGCGCAGTAGTCGAACTCGACGCCCTGTCCGATCCGGATCGGGCCGCCGCCGACGACGACGACCGATTCGACGTCGCGGTCGACCTGCACTTCGCTCGCGCCGCGCCCCGTCGGCGGCTCGCGTGCGGAGTAATAATACGGCGTCGACGCGCGGAACTCGCCGGCGCAGGTGTCGACCTGTTTGAACGTTCGACTCGACACGTCGGATTCCACGGCGTCGATCGTCGTTCCGGCCCCATCGGTTTCGACCGGACGGCCGTCCTCCTCGTCGACGTCCGCGACGTCCGACGGGATCCAAGACGCGTGGGTATCGTTGAACTCCCCACCCGCGATCGCGGTGATCTCGTTGTTCGTGAATCCGGCGTCGGCCGCGATCTGGAACTCGCCGCGCTGGGCGGCCTCGGCGGCCTCCGCGATGCGTCCGAATCGCTCCAGATACCACTCGTAAATCCCTGTCAAGTCGTGGATCTCATCGACGGTGTAGCCGCGATCGAACGCCTCGAAAATCGCGTACGGGCGATCGGGCGTCGGTCGTTCGAGGTACTCGGTTTCGAGTTCGCCGTCATCGATCGACGTCCAATCGACGGCGGGATCGTACTCCGACGAGCGGAGCGCTTTCAACAGCGACTCCTCGAACGTTCGGCCGATCGACATCGCCTCGCCGGTCGATTTCATC
>CAYQWI010000072.1:3038-7820 GCA_964421165.1 uncultured Natronomonas sp. | reverse complement strand
GACGCAGATAATTCAGCACGAAGAACGGAACGTTCTCACGAAGGAGGCGCTGTCCACACAGCTTCTGGTCATCGAACAGATGATGGAGCGAACGGAACTTCGCGTCACCGAAACGACGGCTCCGGCCGCGATAGTAGCGACGGAGATCGATTCAACCGCGGAGACGCCTGCACAAAAACGGCGAGTTATCGAGGGAGCGAGTCGATCTGAACTCGATGCAGCGATCCGAAACGTAGCTGACGATCCGGTCTTCACCTCGGTCGTCAGCGAGGATTTCAGTCCGGAAGCAAGCGAGGCGTCGGCGTCACTCGTCGTCGTTACTCACGCCCTCCCCGAGGCGGACGAGGGAGAACTGATCGATCTCCAGCGGGATGTCGAAGAGACCGTTCGTGGGATCGACCGCGGTCTTCTCGTGTTCGGATCTGGTATCCTCGAAGACGAGTTTCGCTCCATCGTTTTCGATTCGCTTGCTATCGTCATCCCAATCACCGCGACGCTGA
Source organism: uncultured Natronomonas sp. (assembly GCA_964421165.1). Lineage (GTDB taxonomy): Archaea > Halobacteriota > Halobacteria > Halobacteriales > Haloarculaceae > Natronomonas. The sequence continues at coordinate 7,320 of CAYQWI010000072.1, read as the reverse complement.
TTCTCGGGCTGTTGCTCGTTGCGTACCGGGATCCGTTGGATCTCGTGTTGGCAACGAGCGCAATTCTGATGACGATTATCTGGACGTTCGGAGTCGCGGGGCTCGTGGGACTTCCGTTCAATCAGATGCTTATCGCCGTCCCGATTCTGCTGTTGGCGATCGGAGTCGACTTCAGCATTCATATGATCGACCGGTATCGCGAGCGAAGAGAGTCCGGAATGGCGGGTCACGCGTCGATGCGAACCGTCGCCGGTCGATTGATGATCGCCTTCGGGATCATCGCCGGGACGACGGTGATCGGGTTTTTCTCCAACGTGACGAGCGATCTGGCGCCGATCCGCGAGTTCGGGATCGTTGCCGGCATCGGGATGACGTTCACGCTTTTCATATTCGGGCTGTATCTCCCCGCCGCCAAGATATGGCTCGATGATCGGCGCGACACGTACGGGATTCCCGAGTTCGGCTCCTCACCCATCGCTCCCGATGATTCGATACTCGGACGGTGCCTCAAATCGGCTGCCGTGCCAGCTCGGGTCTCGCCGGTGGCGTTCCTTGTTGTCGTGGTGTTGGTGACCGGGCTCGTTGGCGGATACGGAGCTGGTGTCGACACGAGTTTCGATCAAGACGATTTCCTCCCGCCGGAGGAGCTCCCGGGCTACGTCGACTACCTGCCGTACCCGATGCAACCGATGGAGTACACCGTCTCGCAGTCGACCAGAATCCTTGAAGAGGACTTCGTCACGGGCGAGGAGGATACCGTCACGATACATCTGCGGATGGATATGACGACCGACGATGCGCTTCGCCAGCTCGTTCGCGTCGAGGAGAATCCTCCGGCGACGTTCGTCGAGACGGACGGCTCCGCGGAGAGTCAATCGATACTGGTTCCGATCGGTCTGGCGGCGACCGAAGATCCCCGGCTCGCGGCCACCATCAGCCGGAACGATCGGACTGGTGACGGAGTCCCGGATCGGAACCTCGATGCGGTATACGATCGCACGTTCGACACCGAGTACGGTCCCCTGGCCAGTGAGTATCTGACCGAGGATCGAGATGAGACGCGAATTATCATCGAGGTTCGAAGCGAGGCGGCTATCGAAGATGTCGCCGCAGACGCGCGTTCGTTCGCCGACCGATACCGCGGCGATGCGACTGCGACGGGACAGATCGTCGTTCTCGACTCAGTGGCGAACCGAATCTTCGAATCTGCACTCCACAGCTTCACCGCGGCGTTTCTCATTGATGGCATCTTCATGATCCTCCTGTTTCGGTTTCTGGTCGGGCGGGCAGGACTCGGCCTCGTCGCGTTGCTCCCGATCATTGTGACGGTCTGTCTGTTAACTGCGACAATGCGCGCATTGGGTATTCCATTCAACGCGCTCTCGGCGACGATACTCGCTCTCTCGATCGGACTCGGAGTCGACTACACGGTGCACATAACTCATCGGTACCACATCGAACGGCAATCGACGGAGGATCCGATCGAAGCTATCGAGACGACACTTCGAGGCACTGGTGGTGCCTTGACTGGCACACTGGTGACGGACACCCTCGGAATCGGTGCACTGGTGTTAGCCATCACGCCGATGCTCGGCCAGTTCGGATTACTGACGGGCTTGAGCCTGATCTATTCGTACTTCACGACGCTACTGCTTTTACCGTCGCTACTGATAGTCCTCGAACGAGTCGAAGTATCTCGAATCGTTTGATTACGACCATTCTGTATCGCGCCTTCCGGGCGAGGAGACTGTCACTCCTGAACGTCGGCAATCGTCGCCCCGGACAGGTCGACGAGCGTCTCTGGATCGATCGGAAAGACCGCTTCGGGGGTTCCCGCCGCGGCCCACACCTCTTCGAACTCGATCAGCGTCTCGTCCATGAACACCGGTACGTCCGCCTCGTGACAGAACGGCGGTACGCCGCCGATCGACCATCCGAGCGTTTCCTTGATCTCGTCGGCGTCGCCCATCGAGACATCGCCTCCGTCCACTCCGATGAGAGCGCCGATCTTGTCCGTGCTGACCCGGTTCGCCCCGCTCGTGATCGAAACGACCAGGGAACCGTCGGCGGAGAGGACGATACCGCTCGCGATCTGCTCGACCGAACACCCGATCGCCTCGGCGGCGTCGGCCGCGGTTTTCGTCCCTTCCGGGAACTCGTGTACGTCGACGTCGAATCCGTACTCCGATTTGACCTTGCGTTTGAAATCCTCGGCGCGCGGATGCATAGGCGTCCGTGTGCCGGCCGAACGCTTGAACGTCACGAAACCTCTCGCCCGGACGGTTTCTCGCTCAGTTCGTCCGCCAGCTTCCGAAGGGCGTCCTGTCCACCGGACGATAGCGACCGCCCGTGGCCCACACAGGCGGCTTCGAATTTCTGGGTGGCAACACATTCGATACTGTCAGCCATCCGAACGGTGTCGTACGAATCGAGCCACGGTGGAGAAACGAGCCCGCGATCGGTGCTCCAGACTAAATCACCGAGGAACGCGGCGTTCAACTCCTCGTGTACGAACACGGTGTGGCCGGGGTTGTGTCCCGGCGTGTGAATCGCTCGAAAACCGCCGATTATATCGCCGTCCGAGGCCGGGCGGAGATCGAAGCCGGAAAGTGAGTACAGGCGTCGAACGAGTCGGTGAAACGCACCCTTGTGGTGTCGCCACGGGGGCGACCACGACCGTCTGACGAGACGGAGATCGAACGATCCGAGATACACCGGCACGTCGAGATCGATCCGCGCCAACCCGCCGACGTGGTCGATATCGTAATGCGTCAATAACACCCGATCGATCGCCGATGGCGCGTATCCGGCGGCGCGTATCTCGCCGGCTAACGACCGGCGCGGGATCGGCACTCCCGCATCGACGAGCGTCAGTTCGCCGTCGTCGACGAGATACGCGTTCGAGCCGATCGGCTCAGGCCATGCGACCTCGAGGAGCGTAACGCCATCGGTGACCGGACGAGCCATACACGGTTACGTTTCGTGGCGAGCGTCTTGAACCTCCGCAACGCCGCATCGGCTACCGGTTCCGTCGTAGTGAGAGTGTCCCTATAAGCGCTTGGAGACGTACGGGCCGTCCTGATAGTAGCCGAGTTTCTCGCGGTAGTACTGGCGGGCACCGATGCCGGAGATGATGGAGAGCTTTTCGTAACCCGCATCGGAGGCCAGCTCTTCGGCTTTCCCGAGCAGTCGCCGTCCGTAGCCGCTGTGTTGGTGGTTTTCGCCGCTCTCTTGGCCGACGCCGACCTCGCCGCCGTAGACGTGGAGCTCCCTGATCAGCGCCGCGTCCTCGAGCTCCGGTCTTCGGTGCCGCAACGCGTCCCCGCCATCGCTCGGAAACCGCAGTCGACAGAAGCCGATCAGTAGATCCTTCTCGAAGTCCTCGAAGGAGATGAACTGTTCGGTGCCGCCGCCGGCCTCGTATGTGAGCACGTCTAACTCGACGTTTTCCGGCTCCTCGTCGTTCATGCCGACTTCCCGACAGCGGATACACTCACACTCCCACCCGTGCTCTTCCATTCGCTGTCGTGCGAGCTGGCGGAGGTTCGACTTCCAGACGCCGGCGTCGATGAAGTCGGCAGGGATATCGCGCTGAACGCGCTGCAGTCGGGTGTATCGCGGGATCATCGATTTGATCTCGGCGACGAGGTCGGCGGCTTCCTCGTTCGTCAGCGGCTCGTACTCCTCGCGACGCCACATGTCGTAGGTTACGGTATCACGAACGACGAGCGTCGGATAGATCTTGAGATAATCCGGTCGCCACTCGGGGTTTTCGAACAGCTCTCTGAAGTCCTGGAGACACATCTCTTTGGACATGCCGGGCTGGCCGGGCATCATGTGGAAGCCGACTTTGAACGCCGCGTCCCTGAGACGGCGATTCGCGTCCAGTGACGCCTGTACGCCGTGGCCGCGGTGCATATCGCGGTTGATCCGTTCGTAAGTAGTTTGAACGCCGACCTCGACTTTGGTTCCGCCAAGATCCAACATCCGGTCGATCTGTTCGGGGTCACACCAGTCCGGTTTTGTCTCGAACGTCGTCCCGATGTTTCGGATGTTCGCGGTCTCGTTCTCCGCGATCACGTCCTCGAGATACCGGAACTCCGTGTCTTCGGGGTCGGGCCTGAACGACTCCGATTCGCTGGGCTCCGGTGGCGAGTCGAGATCGTAATCATTCATCGCCTCTACTGCGCGTTTGACGAACCACTCCTGGTAGTCGTGGCTTCGCGCGGTCATCGTCCCGCCCATCAGGATGAGTTCGACCTTGTCGACGGGGTGGCCGATC
>CAYQWI010000072.1:481-3028 GCA_964421165.1 uncultured Natronomonas sp. | reverse complement strand
CAGCCTGAGCGTCACTTGTCCGTAGGGGTCGTAATCGTTCTGAACGCCGCGGGCCGCCGCCGGTTCGTGGCCGGTGTAGCTCTGCGAAGAGGAGAACTCCGAAGCCGGCCCGCCGGGACAGTACAGACACTTCCCGTGTGGACACATATGCGGAGAAGTCATGATCGCGACCGGGGAGACGCCGGACGCAGTGCGAACTGGCTTTCGTCTGAGCACCGATTCGAGCTCCTCGCGGTGTTCTTCGGGAGCGTAATCGAGTAGCTCGGTGTTTTTCGGCACCTTCGGCGCGGAGTGCTCCCGGCATGCGTCCATTTTGGCGCTTTCGAGGTCGTCTTCGTCGACATCGCCGGCGAGAATCCGCTCGACGAGTGACTCACAGACGCGTTCGAACGCCTCGGAGTCGGCCGGGTCGGTGTCGGTACTCATTCGCGTATCGGGGAGAAAGGGACCCACCGGGAAATGGCTAGCGGTTGCGTTCGGCTGTTCACACGGATCTTTGTAACGATTTACCGGTCAGCGCCGATCCGTGGCGGGCGCTGACCGGGAAAAGACTACAACGGTCCGTATCAGACAGACGGTGCCGCGATTCCCTCAACAACGGCGTCGACGACCGCGTCAATGACTGCGTCGCGCTCACCCGCCAGGAATTCGATTTTCGGCTGTCGGGTTCCGGGGTTGGAGACGCCGGCGTTCGGAACCGTAGTTTTCAGCTTCGAGACGATCCCGTCGAGATCGAGATCGCCGTCGGTTCGGATCTGGAGTTCATCAGTTCCGACGCCTATGACGGCGTCCGAATCGAGTCGGCGGGCGAGTTCGTCGAGGAGTAGCCGAGTGTTCGGGAAGTCGTACCGATGGGTGTAGGCGTCGGTATCGAGGATCGTCACAGTCGTATCACCGACCGTACGCTCCTCGAGGTTCGGCGTCGCGGTGTCGAGTTCGGCCTCGAGTTTCGAGGTGAACTGCTCAGAGACCTGCGCCGCGAGACCGGTCCGCTTTTCGAACAGCAGATCGATTATGAGTTCCCGTTTGTCCTCGTAGGACTGATAGAACGCTTCGAGCGCGATCGCTTGACGAAGCTGTCGTGCGTCGTCAGCGTCGATCCCTTCGGCGGCAGCGAGTTCGACGTACGCTTCGGGCGTGTCCTCCCAATAGCTGACTGCCGGAAGGTGTCGGACGTCGTCGCGGATCTCGTCGTTGACCGCCGCGGCGACGGTCGCGGCGACAGTCGTCGCAGTTCGGTTTTCGACGGTGACGAGCGAGTCGATATCCTCGACGATCGCCTCATCGACCGGCCGGCCGTCGAGGACGATACGAGGGGCGTCATAGATGTCAAGCAGTTCGAAGCCGTCGGCGGACGCAGCCGTCGATCCTGCGGCGGCGAAGACGAAAAGCGGGAGTTTCTCGCCGTGTCGATCGCGATCGCCGAGCATTCGCGTGGCGTCTTTCGTCGCGTCGTTCATATCGTAGACGCCGTCTTCGAGGGGTCGACGATCGAAGTAGTGATACACCGAATCGGCCGTTCCGTGTTCGGCTTCGATGAGCGGCAACACGGCGCGTTCGATCGCGGCACCGGCGACGTAGCCGTCCGTCGTCGCGTCGTGGCGAATGACGATCGGGCGGGATTCGAGAACGGCGCGGTGTATCTCCGTCGCGACCGCCTCGATCTCTTCGGTCGCGGCCTCGATCTGAGGATCGTCAGCCAACGGTTCGGTCGACTCCGGGCTTGCTCGATCGTCGAGCGCCTCACTTCGCCTGGTTTTCACATCGGCAGCAGCCTCATCATCAAGCGAGACGATGTCGTCGGTTTCGATCTGAACCTCCTCGCGGCGGAGTCGAACCTCGCCGTCGAGTCGGGCGACGTCGTCGGCCTCGATCTCGGGATAGGCTCGAACTCCCGCTTCGACGAACGCCGCACAGTCGACGGTCCCCGTCTCGTCGCGGAGTTCGAAGACGGTCGGGCCGGACGTCTGTCGAACCGAGACGACGCGACCCTCAAGTCGAACCGTTTCGCCGACGTGATCGCGGAGCGATTCGACCGGTACACGATCCGGCTCCGCGGCGTCCTCCTCCGGTTCGATTTCGTCTTCGACCGTTTCTTCGGTTTCGTCCGCCGTCTGGTCGTCCGATTCAGTGACGATTCCAGTCAGTTCGGAGTCGGAAGTATCGTCCTCTGAAACGGGCGTCTCCGTCTCGTCTGACTGGTCAGCATCCGGTTCGTCTTTCGGGGCAGTCTCCGGCGCTTCTTCGTCGGATTCGTCTTCAGGCTCATCCTCCTCGTCGCTTTCGAGGAGCTGATCGCCGTCCGGCGTCTGTCGGAGGGCACCACGGAAATCGGTTTTCGACTGGCGGATGGACCTGTCGAGGTCGATATCGCCGTTCTCGCGGACGTTGTTGACCTGCACGCAGATGTCGTCGCCGACGTCCCACTCGAGGCTCTCCAGCCGTCGATCGAGTTTGCTCCGGTGTAAGAGACCGGTGACGTTTCCGATGTTGACGAACACGCCGAACTCGGCGTACCCGTCGACGTTTCCTTGATAGAAGCGGCCC
>CAYQWI010000072.1:0-471 GCA_964421165.1 uncultured Natronomonas sp. | reverse complement strand
AGGGTTCAGCTGTGACGGATCGTTACCCTCGAATTCGAAGACGACGTCCTCCTCGTGGAACTCACAGACCAGTCCATCAGTGGAGGTGCCGCAAATGATACAGTTTCCCATTACACGGACCCAACAGTCCGGGCTTAAAACGGTTGTCGGATTCTATCCGACGAGCGAGATGCTCACATTCGTGCCGAAATAGCGGTGTCGGCGTCGGGAACCGCTTCCATCATCGATCGTCCGCACCGACGTTCTGTGTCGATTCGATCGTCCGAGGATCTGGTTCGATGTTCGCGTACTCGACCATCCGCCGTCCCAGCGTCCGGACGCGGTCTCTGACATCGTCGTCCGCGAGCTCCCCCGATTCGAAACTGCGTCTGGCCCGCGGGATCGCCACCTGGTGTGGAACGACCCAGGCGTTGAGTGCGCGCACGACGGACCGGAGATGTTCGAGCGTCGTCGTGGGGAACGACCCGCCTG
>CAYQWI010000071.1:0-7931 GCA_964421165.1 uncultured Natronomonas sp. | reverse complement strand
TCACCCTCCAGCACGCGAACCGGAACGAGTATTTTTGGTCTTGGCATGATTAGAACGCTCCTTTGAGTTCCACAGAGCCGGCGTAGTAGCGATACCACAGATACGAGACGATCATGACGACGATTCCGATGACGATCGACGCGGGCTGCATGAACGCGATCAGCCCGAAACTCGCGACCGCACCGATCGCCGGTAACGCGGGGGAACCGGGCATCCGATAGCTCGGATCGTACCACGACGGATCGCGACGTCGAAGAACGATCACGGCGACGCAGATCAGCCCGTACATGATTAAGTGTAAAAATGAGGCGACTTCGGCCAGCACTTCGACCTGTCCGGTGGCAACGAGTAGCAGAATTGGCCCTCCGGCGGCGAGCAACGCGATGTGGGGCGTCCCGTATCGGAGGTTGATCTCGCTCGCTTTCTTCGGCAAGAGGGCGTCGCGGCTCAACGCGTAGACGGTCCGAGACGCGCTGAGAATCGAGGCGTTCGCGCTGGAGAACGTCGCCAAAAGTCCCGCGAGAAGAATCGCGACCGCGCCGGGACGGCCGACGAACTCCCGGGCGACTTCGACCATCGCCGTTTCGCCGAACTCCGAGAGCTGTTCGGCGCCGAACGCGCTCGTGGCGACGAATATCGTGACGACGTAAAAAATCGCGACGACGACGACCGACCCCACCATCGCACGCGGGAGGTTCCGGCTGGGGTTCTGGATGTCGCCGGCGACGGTTGCGACCTGCGCGAAGCCGAGATACGACGTGAATATCAGTGCCGCAGTGCTGAACACGGGGAAGATGCCGCGGGGGAAGAACGCCTCCGGAACGGCTTCTCTCCCGAAGATACCCAACGCGTCGAGAGAGCCGTACGACAGAAACAGCGTCAAAATCACGAGCAACACCCCGACGACGACGTTTTGGATCTTGGCGGTGTTTTCGGTACCGGCGATGCTCAACGCCGTCAGGACGGCACCGAAGAGCAGACCGAGCGGGATGACGGGGCTGATCGGGAGCGCGAACCCGATCTCCGCGAACACGGCGGCGGCATAGTGGCCCAGTCCGACCAGATAAAACGCCGACGCGAAGACGAGGCCGAGCCAGAGCCCGAGTCCGACGATCGATCCGTACGCAGTACCCATACTCCGGGAAATGAAGAAGTAGCCGCCGCCGCTTCGCGGCATCGCCGTCGCGAGCTCCGATGCCGGGAGCGCGACGAGCAGCGCGATCACGGCACCGATCGCGAACGAAAGCGCCGCGGCCGGGCCGGCGTTTCCGGCGGCGAGGCCGGGGAAGACGAATATTCCCGCTCCGATCATCGTTCCGATCCCGATCGAGAGGCCGCCGACGAGCCCGATCGTGCGCTCGAGTTCGGTGTCGTCGTGAACCGTCGTTTCGTCGCCGATGAGATCAGGTTCGGCCGCGGGGGTTTCGCCCCCGACGTTTACATTGACCGCGTCTCCAGGAGCGTTCTCGTCTACCGGATCGCCACCACCATCGGCCATATCGAACCTGTCGGAGAAAAGCTGTATAAGTGTGACGACGCAGGCGGAAAATACGCCCTTGGCCGGGGTCGGTGACCGAATCGAGGTTCGATTCAGCGACTGAAACAGGCCGTACCGTCTCCCATTTATGACGCGTTGTATCGAACGGAATGTCATCCACATCCGAAAGCGGGACTGACGAAGAGGTGGCTGGGGAGAGTATATCGACGGACGATGCGGTGGTCAGTGTCGGCGGTGAGCAGCAAGACGAGCTGAAATCGTCGATGGACGAGCTGCTCGAAGCGTCTACAGATGTCGCAGAAAGCAGCGAAGAGATCACGCAGATGGCCGACGAGCAGGCCGAAAATCTCCGCGAAGTGTCCGACGAAGTTTCGAGCCTGAGCGCGACGGTCGAAGAGATCGCCTCGAGCGCCGAAGAAGTCAAATCGACCAGCGATAACGCCAGACAGCTCGCGGACGAAGGACAGAGTTCCGCGAACGACGCGATGGGTGCACTGGAGAACGTCGATCAGGCGACCGATCAAGTCGAGGGTAACGTCGACGAGCTGTTCGAGAAAGTCGAGGCGATAGACGAGTTCGTCTCCGTGATCAACGACATCGCCGATCAGACGAACCTGCTGGCATTGAACGCCTCCATCGAGGCCGCCAGAGCCGGCGAAGCGGGTGAAGGATTCGGTGTCGTCGCCGACGAGGTCAAATCGCTGGCGGAGGAGTCGAAACAGAAATCGACCGAGATCGAACAGATGGTCGAAGAGATCAAATCGACGGCCGACCAGACCGCCGAAAGCGTCTCGACTGCCAACGACGAGGTCGATACGAGCCTCGAGGAGGTGACCGCCGCGCTCGAAAACTTCGAGGAGATCAACGACGCGGTCGTTGAATCCGCTGACGGTATCTCCGAAGTCGCGGAAGCGACCGACGACCAGGCAGCCAGCACCGAAGAGGTCGCAAGCTTCGTCGACGAGGCGGCCCAGCGGGCGAAGGACGTTTCCTCGGAAGTCGAAGAGATCGCCGCCGCGAACGAAGAGCAGACCGCGAAGATAGAGGAGATCTCGACCCATCTGTCCAGGGTAGACGATCTCGAACGGGAGGGATAACCGATGGCTGCCTCATCGACTACACAGGTGCTCGAGTTCGACCTCGGGCCCGACAGATACTGCGTCGACATCGAATACGTGAGCCAGATCGTCGAAGAGCAGGCGTTCACGCCGCTCCCGAACGCGCCCGAACACGTCAAAGGCGTCATCGATCTCCGTGGGGAAACGACGACGATTATCGATCCCAAGACGCTCTTCGATATCGAGGCGGACGACGAGGAAGATCACATCGTCGTGTTCGATCCGGACGAACTGGATAGCGACGCGGTGCTCGGGTGGCAGATCGATTCAGTCCATCAAGTGTCCGAGATCACGCCCGAAGATATCGAACGGTCGCCGGTCGAAGATCAGGAGGGAATCCACGGACTCATCAACCGTGGGGACGAGTTCGTGATCTGGATTTCACCGCTCTCGGAGACAGAGGCATAGGCTCTTTTCGTTCGTTCCTCGATCGAGACGCCGACTGATCGGAGCGCAAGCTATTTTCGCACTGGCCTGCCTAACGGCAGACGATGGGTTTCACATACTCGATCGAACTGGAGCCGCAGTTTCGCGATCTCGACCCCAACGGCCACGTCAATCAGGCGGTGTATTCGAGCTACTGTGAGCAGACTCGAACGAAGTACTGGGAAGAGATCATCGGACAGCGTCACGACCGCGCGGACGTCGCGCTCGTGAAGTCGGAGTTCGAGTTCAGCGCCGAGATCACGCTCGGTCAGACCGTGACGGTGTATCAACGGATCAACGAGCTGGGCGAATCGAGCATTCCGATCGACTACGAAATTCGAACGAACGGTGAGACGGCGGCGACCGGGAGCGTCGTGATGCTCTCGTACGATATCGAGGAGCGAGCCGCCAAACCGATTCCCGACTTCTGGCGGGACGCGATCGTCGAGTACGAGGGACACGGAGATTCGGAGTAGTACAGAAGCGTTCCGGGCGGGCTATGGTGCGACGAACCGAGTCGGTCACTCTTGGATGCGGTAACAAAGGATTTACACCCCCTGTTCGATGAATACGCTGATGGCAATACCTACCACGACACTTTCGAGCGGCGACGAACTCCCGATGGCGGGGATCGGGACCTGGAGACTCAGCGGCGATACCGTCCGCGAATCGGTTCGAGCCGGACTGGACGCGGGATATGGACACGTCGACACCGCGGAGGGATACAAAAACGAACGCGAGATCGGCGACGCGCTGGCCGAGTACGACAGGGACGACTTCTTTCTCACTTCGAAAGTGCTTCCGAAGAACCTCAGCTACGAATCGGTGATCCGATCGTGTGAGGCGTCTCTGGAACGGCTGGGAACTGATTACCTCGACATGTATCTGGTTCACTGGCCGAACCCGGCGATTTCGCTCCGAGAGACGCTCGATGCGATGGAAACGTTGCACGATCGAGGGATGATCCGAAACGTCGGCGTCTCGAATTTCACCACGTACCAGCTCTCGGCGGCCCGCCACATCAGTGACGTGCCGATCGCGGTCAATCAGATCGAGTATCACCCGTGGTGCACGCAGGATGAGGTCGTCGAGTACTGCCGAGAGACGGACACGGTCATCGAAGCCGCCGCACCGCTAGCCCGGACCGAAATCTTCGCGGACGAGACGATTCAGGAGGTGGCCGACAAGTACGACCGCTCGCCGCCGCAGATCGTCCTCAAATGGTCCGTCGAAAACGACGTGGTCGTCCTTCCGAGATCGTCCTCGCCCGACCACGTGCGAGCGAATCTTGATCTGTTCGACTGGACGCTCGATGACGAGGATCACGCCCGGATCGACGCAATCGAACACCACCAGCCGGTGTACGATTCGGGGCCGCGAGACTGGACGGACGACACGTACGGCATCTCGCAGTAGAACGATTCGAAAGAAGCGGTTCGCGTATTTATATATAACCGGCCTCGGCGAGCCGCTCGACACCCTCTTTGAGCCGCTCTTCGCTGGCCGCATAGGAGAGTCGCGCGTAGCCAGGGGTCCCGAAGGCGCTTCCGGGAACCGTCGCCACGTGTGCGTCTTCGATCGCGCCCTCACACCCCGCCTGATCGTCGTCATCGACCGGAAGCATCATGTAAAACGCGCCGTCCGGGACGGGGACGTCGATCCCGTGTTCGGCGAAGAGATCGACGAGCATGTCGCGGCGGCTTTCGAACGCGTCTCGCATCTCCGTCACCGCGTCGTCGGTGTTTTCGAGCGCCTCGACCCCGGCGTGTTGCACGAAGTTAACGGCACAGGAAACCGAGTGCGAGTGCAGTTTCGCCGCCTGGTCGATGAGCGGCTTCGGGGCGGCGAGATAGCCGAGTCGCCAGCCGGTCATCGAGTACGCTTTCGAGAAGCCGTTGATGGTGACGGTTCGATCCGCCATCCCATCGAGCGATCCGAGCGACGTCTGTTCGGTGTCGTAGGTGATCGCGTCGTAGATCTCGTCGGAGATCACCGTGATATTGTGGTCGACGGCGAGATCTCTGACACCCTCCAGCGCCGCGTCGGTGAAGACGGCACCTGATGGGTTCGACGGTGAGTTGATGACCAGGAGTTCGGTTTCGTCGGAGACGGTCTCAGCGAGGTCGTCGAGCGCCGGTTCTAGCTGGAAGTCGGTCTCCGATAGGTCGACTCGCGAGAGGCTGCCGCCGGCCAGTTTCGCCATCGCCTCGTAGCTGACCCACGCCGGATCGAGCAGAACGACTTGGTCGCCTGGGTGCCCGCTGGCACCGTCGCCTGGGTGCCCGCTGGCACCGCCATCGATGAGCGTCTGAAACGTCTCATAAAGCGCCTGCTTGGCCCCGGGAGTGACGATCAGTTCGTCCGTCGAGTAGTCGAGTCCGTCGGCACGCAGCTTTTCGACGATCGCTTCTTTCAGCTCCGGAATTCCGTTCGAGGGCGTATATCCGGTGTGACCCGAATCGAGTGCGCTTTTCCCCGCTTCGACGACGTTTTCCGGGGTCGGAAAGTCCGGCTCGCCGACGGAGAGGTCGACGACGTCCACGCCGTCCGCTTCGAGTTGCGATGCCAGGTTGCTGATAGCGAGCGTCGCGCTGGGCTCGACTCGCTCTACGCGGTCTGTGAAATCCATTGTCATTGTCCCTCGAGTTCCTCCGCGAGTGAAATAGCGCTCCGGACGGTGCTCGCGCCGTATTCGACCCGTTCTTCGGCTTCCGCCTGACTCATACCGGGACCGGTAATCCCGAAAGCGACCGGGGTATCACGGTCCAACGAGACGTTTGTCAGACCGGTCGCCGCTGCGTCAGCGATCACCTGATCGTGGTCGGTATCGCCGGTGACGATCGCGCCGAGCACCGCGACGGCGTCGATGTCGTCGCGTCGGGCGAGACGGTCGGCTGCGAGCGGCGTATCGTAGGAGCCGGGAACCTCGATGGTTTCGACGATCTCGGCGTCGGCCTCGGCGACCGCCTCCCGAGCTGTTCGTTCCATCTCCCGAGTCACGGGCCGCTCTTTGTTGAACTGTGCGACCACCAATCCGAGCGCTACCATATCTGTCGGTGGGTATCGTGTCCTAAAAGAAGTGCCGATAGCCGCGTCTTGGCTTCAGAATCCGCAGAGAGTCTCGATGAACTGCGTCTGGGGTGCAGTGGCTGAAAACTACCCTGAACTTATAATGTGAACAGTCATATAGTGACGTGTATACTCATGTCGGACGATGATCCCTCCGATCAACGGTCGAAATCGTCGGTAGAGACGGCACCTTCCGAACGAGACACAACTACGATGCCCAATCGACGGCGGGTTCTACAGCTGATGAGCGGAGCATCCGTCGCGGCGCTCGCCGGTTGCGCTCTCCTGGAGGACGATGAGGAGCCTTCCGAGCGGAGAGATCCTGATTGGTGTATCGAAGAGAACGACGTCGAGGTCCCCGAACCCCTTCGAACCGCCGAAAGTATCGACGGGATCGAACGCGATCTAGACGATCTCAGCGGAAGAGTCGACGCCGCCTATCAGTGTCACCCGCAGGGATACCAACTCTGTGCGAACTGTCGGTTTTTCATCCCGGGAAAGCCCGCCGAAACCGGAAGCGGCGTGGGTGCGTGTGCCATCGTCGAAGGGCTGGTCCGATCGCAAGACTGGTGCGCACTGTATCAAGAAACCGAAGATTTAGACGGGTTCCCGAGTCCTGATCCGTTGGGTGAACCGGGGGTCACGAGGCCTCCGCGGCGTCGATGACCTACCGATAGGCTTTCCGCAAAAAGACGAGCGCCGCGCCGAACATCGCGAGGTTGCCGAAGAACGCGAGCCGTTCGCCGTCGCGAGAATCCTCATCGGCGTTCCAAAAGTCATGCATCGTGGTCGTGACGACGGCCAAAAACGCGACTGCCGCTCCGGTCGAGATTCGGGGCAACCGCCAGAGGGCGATGCCGAGTCCGGCGACGAACATCATCCCGGAGGCGAACGGTGCGGCGAGTTCGGCCATCGGTACGCCGGCCGATTTCGCGTATTCGACGGTGTCGTCCATGTCGCGGAAATCCTCCGAGGCCTGCAACGCGAGCCCCAGTCCGAAGAGCACTCGGCCGATCCGTGCAGGCTGTTCTGTGCGGTCCGAATCGTCATTCGCTGCGGCTTCTGACATAGTTGTGTGTACGCATGTCACAGTCATAAATCGGCTGGTCGATCGGAACCCCCGGCTATAGAGCGTCCAGAACCGATTCGATATCGGAGACCGATCGGAGATCGTCCAGCACCTCGATGATCGACTCGGTGGCCACGGAGTCCGGCGCGCGTGCGGCGCACATCCGGAACTTCTCGTGGAGTTCGGCAGCCGAGAGCGGATCATCGTGCGTTCCCGGCGGGCGCTCTCGGAACCGTTCGTACGTTTCGCCGTCCCGCGTCTCCACCGCCACGCGAGCGGCGTTCGAATCGTACGGAAGGTCGTCGTCGACGACGAGTTTGACGCGTTCACGGAGCGATTGAACCGCCCGACCGTCGATGTTTTGATCGTCGAACGCCGAGAGTCCGACTTCGCCGTCGGCGAGCGCCCGAGCGATCAGATACTGCATCGAAAACTTCGCTTCGAGCCCGGTCGTCGGATTTTCGTGCTGGAGGGCGTCTACAGCTCCTCGGGAGGCGGTGACGGCGACGCTATCGACCGCACCGGCCGTTAGATCGTACTGCTCTCTGAGTCCGATCGCGGCGTAGATCGCGGCGTGCGTATAATAACAGCACGGATACTTCTTTACGTCTATTCCGTCATCGACGATCGCCCACCGATCACCGAGCTCGTACCGTCGGTCGGGGGCGGGCGTTCCGTCGCCGCGGTAGAGGTCGAAGAAGCCCCGCTCGCCCTCGATAGCGGGTCGGTTCGCCGTCGCTCCTTCGGCCGC
>CAYQWI010000070.1:0-8052 GCA_964421165.1 uncultured Natronomonas sp. | reverse complement strand
TCGAGTCTCTACTTACTCGGATCTCCGCGCGAATTCGCTCGGCTTACTCGAATCAAAATTCAATGTCAGTTCCATCACGAAAAAATATTTAATATGATGCTACTGTTCGAGGGGCTAGTGGTAGGTGGACTAATAGACGGCCTCCGACGAGTAAACTGAGCCAACCGTTTGGACGAACGAAGGTTTGCCGAACGTACTGAGAGTCGTTCGCTCCGACCGAAACGGGCCGAGTGCACGCGCGATCCATATCGACGCTCTGATAGGGATCATCGTAGAAGTTCATAATTTCCTGTAAAGAACTGAGAGACAGTGCCGAGGGACGAGCTTCGAAACCGCTGGGTGGCTACGATAATCCCTATGAGTTCCTCCTCGAGATCTGTCCGACGATAAGTAGGAGAGAACGCGAATTCTGAGGGCACCACGAGTGAATCGCCCGATTGGGCTGGGACAATCGGGATCAGGCTGAAATACGTTCTAGTACCGTGGCATACGGACCGTTAGCCACAGTATAACAAAGCCTCAACTGCGTGCATTCGTTCACAGATTCGGCGAGAGCCCCGAAACGACTCGAAATCGAAGAAAACGATACTCATCACGACAATGACTGAGATTCATACGTTAGGGCAGTGTCCGTACTGTGAAGCCGAGATTACGACCGCGCAGATCCTCATACAGTACGAGACTGCGAACAGTTCGGAGACGTTTGCGGAGTGTCCCGAGTGTCTGGATGTCGTCCATCCGCAGTGACTGGACGAGCATCGTCGGCTTTTCAATACCCTTTTGCCGTCGCGTCCTGTTTCATCGCGTATGGCAGACTTTCAGGTCATCGTCGGCGGTGACGACGGGACCACATACTCGTTCGAAGTGGACGGACAGGACGCAAACCGATTCATCGGTCGTTCGATCGGTGAGACAGTCGACGGAGCAGCCGTAGGCCTCTCCGGCTACGAGCTCGAAATCACGGGCGGTTCCGACCAGTCGGGGCGGCCGATGCACGGTCGAGTCTCCGGATCCGAGACGAAGGCGATCCTCTCCGAGGGCGGCGTCGGCTTCAAGCCCACAGTCGACGGAGAGAGAAAGCGAGTCACCGTCCGTGGCGCGGAAATCTCCGAGGAAACGCGACAGATTAACGCGAAGATCACCGAATACGGTGACCAGTCGATAGACGAGTTGCTCAGCGGCGACGACGAGGAGTAATCTCCATTTCATGTTCGATCGCTACGTCGAGAGCGCCGCGACCCGGATCAGTGACGTTGAATGAGTGATTCATCAAAAATGGCCCGATATGACTCGTTCCTTCGAGGTGAGCGCCCGGACGATATCCTCATCTATCTCCACGAAGAGGGTATCGAGTCGATGGATAGTTTGGCCGAGATCGGCGTCCGGGTAGACGATGGGATCGTTCTGGTGTTACCGGGCGAGGAGGGCCGAGCGGCGTTCCAGCGCGCGACCGGCCTTGACGCGATGGATTTCGCCGGTATGGCGATGGATACGGACGGCGAGATCGACGCAGATTGCACGGGCGGAAGCTGCCCGGACTCGGACGGCTCCGGAGAACACTACGCCAAGTTCGTCTTCGCCTTCGTCGAAGAACAAAACGAAGCCGTCGGTGGTATATATGCTGACGGGGACGTTCGACACGGGTATGCGGCCTGTGCGTGCGGGACGACGTATTCCGAAAAGTCGGTTCTCAAAGACGACTGATCGAAGTTCGTTATCGACCGACCTTCAGTCTTCGATTTCTGAAATCGCGATGAGCAGTCGTCCGCTACGCCAGTTCGTCCGCGAGGGCGTCCGCGATCCGGCCGCCGATCTCGTCTTTCGGTCCCCGATGCGTTGTCACATTCCCTGATCGAACGAAAAGGACCCTCGCCGTCTCCGATCCCATAACGCTCGCGTCGTTGGCGACGACAAAAGAGAGCTCGGCTCTGTCGAGGATTTCACGCGCTGCTTCGATCACTGCTTCATCGTCGCCGTCCGTTTCGAGTTTGAATCCGACGATCGGAAGTTCCGGATACGCTTTACGGACCGCGTCGATAAGCTTCGGGGTCGGCTTAAGATCGAGTGTCAACTCGCTACCGGAACGGATCTTCTCGGGAGCGGGGTCGACGGTATAATCGCCGATAGCCGCCGCTGAAACGAGCGCATCCGCCCTATCTGCGGCCGTCCGGACGGCTCCGATCATCTCCTCGGCGCTTTCGACGGTAACGGTGTCGGCGTAGGGAACGTCCGGTCCGTCGTGAACGAGCGTCACGTCCGCCCCTCGGACGTAACAGGCCTTCGCGACCGCACGACCGGTTCGTCCGGACGCACGGTTCGTCAGAACTCTGACCGGATCGATCGGCTCGCTCGTCGCACCACTGGTGACGACGATGTGTTTTCCCGCGAGCGGCCGATCGGCAGCCGCTCTCGCGACGTCGAGGATGATCGCCTCTTCAGTCGCGATCTTGGCTTTCCCTTCCTCGATCCGAGGTTCGACGAACTCGACGCCCCACGATTCCAGTCGCTCTATCGATTCGAGAACGCCGGGATGATCGTACATCGGTTCGTGCATCGCCGGTGCGATGACAGTCGGTATCTCCGCTCCCAGCGCAGTCGTCGCCGTAGTCGTCACCGGCGTATCGTCGACCGCTGCGGCCATTTTCCCGATCGTGTTCGCGGTCGACGGCGCGAGGAGAAGCACGTCCGCCCATCCGTCGTAGCCACACAACTCGACGTGTTCGACCGAGCCAGTGATCTCCGTAATAACTGGGTTTCCCGTCGCGAATTCGAGCGCCCACGGATGGATAATTCCCCGAGAAGCGTCGCTCATCACGGCACGAACGTCTGCCCCGTGTCGCCGCAGTTCGTGTGCCAACTCCACTGTTTTGACGGCCGCGATGGAGCCCGACACGCCCAGCGCGACGTTTTCGCCCGCGAGCATCGGCGACTGTTCGACGCGGTGGAATAAAAACCATCGTGACTCGAACGGCTACTCGGTCTCGATCTGTAGCTCCACCTCCCGTGTTTCGCCTTCGAGATCGGCGACGACGCGACGAACGATCCGTTCGGCCTCGGAGCGGATCTTCGGTTTGATCCGCTCTATAACCCATCCGAGCGAGACGAACCGTGGGAGATCGACGATGCCGTCGCCAGCCGAGCCGGGTGCGTATTCGACGACGAACGTGACTTCAGTCACGGGTGTTTCGGGCTCTGGGTCCGTCTCAGTGCCATCTTTCGATTCGACGAGCCACCGCCCGCGAGCGTCGAGATCTTTCGTTAGCTTCCACTCGATTCGGTTCGGCGGATCGACCTCCGTGACCGCAGAGCGCGCCGTATACTGCAGCTTCCACCAGGCGAATTCGAGTTCGTACTCGGTGGTTACTCCGCCGTCACCGAACTGACGAACGGCGCGCAGATATTCGGAGTACGCCGCATAACCGCGGAATTCCAGCAGAAACTCGTAGACCTCTTGGGGCGGGAGATAGACGATCGTGCTGACTTCAACCCTGTCCACACTGGTCTGTCGGCGCGAGTTGCCCTAAGCGTTCTCCCGGTGTACGACGCTCGTCATCGGTGTAACACCTTTTTGACTTCGTCAAGCGTCGCCTGCTCGGCGATCAATGCGACCCGATCACCGGATTTGATTTCGGTCTGTGGGAGCGGAATGGTCATCGGCTCCCGTCGGCGTCCGTGGGCGTACACGCGGGCGTCACCCGGTAGTTCGATCTCGACGACGCGGCGACCGATAAGGGACGAACCGTCCGGGATCTCAAGACTCGTCGCAGTGAGATTTTCGGTCAGATCACCGAGGACATTCAGATCTCCGCCGAGTAACGCGGTTTTAGCCCCCGCGGCACCCATCCGTTCGGGGTAGACGACCTCGTCGACATCATCGGCGTACTTCCGGTAAATCTCTTCGCGATAATCCTCGTCGATCCGAAGGACGGTCCGACATCCGTGGTTGTTAGCGATCATACACGCGGTGAAATTCGTATTCAGGTCGCTCGTAAGTGCGGCGAGTGCGTCCGATTCGCCGAGACCGGCGTGTTCGAGATTGCGTTCGTCTTCACCGGCTCCCTCGACGACTTCGTGGCCGTCATCCCTCGCGTGTTGCGCTCTCGTTTCGTCTTTTTCGACGATGACGACTTCGTGGCCTTCAGTAGAGATGATATCCGCAGTCCGGGCCCCGACGCGTCCGTAGCCGACGATGATGAATCTCATGTATCATGGTATGTGTCGGCACGACAAAAAGATAGTTGCAGGACAGCCGATTCAAACCAGTTCCTCGGTATCCCAGTCACTCCACTCCACTCCACTAGCAGACCGACCGCTGCAACCGCGACGAAGACGTGTATTACGCTACCTTGAGCAACTCTCTCGACAGTGACATCCGATCGGATCGGGCTCACACCCGTCCGACGACGCGAGTCTGGTCGTGTTTCGGGAAGATCTCTTCGACCGTCCCGCTCCCCCAGCGTGAGTCGACCCGGGCGCGCAGTTCGGTTTCGTAATCACCTTTCGGGATCTCCTCGCTGGGACCCGACTCGATTCGCAGATGTGTCTCGACGAGTTGATCGACCGCCGCACGCCCGAACCCCGACAGCGGCGCGATATAATCCACCTCGTAGCGATCCTCGAGACTCTGTGCGACTGCTCGCGAGATCGTCGGCACCCGATCGTCGCGTCTCGTCCCGTCGGCGACGACGTCGAATCGCTCGGCGACCGCTTCGAGCGCCGTTTCGTGGACCTGTTGGATTCCCCCGCGTGGAAACCCGTCCTCGTACATCCGTTCGACCGCCGAATCGGCGGTTTCTCCGGGTAACACGACGCTTTCGAACGGGAATCCGAGCGCGTCAGCGGCGTCTCGGGCGTGCTTCCAGTCGTCGGTGATATCGAAGTGCGCCGTCACGAGGGTCACGTCGTAGAACTCCTCCAACAACAGCGCCGAAAGCGACGAATCTTTTCCGGCACTGAAAAGCAGTCCGCACTCCATCACCGGTGTTTGATGTCGAACCGCTTCGAATCGGGCTTCATCTCTTCGAGCAGCTTTTTCATCTTCTCTTCGTCGATCTTTCCGCTGAGTCGTCCGCTCTGGGCGAGCGCGACGATCTGCTGTTCGACCTGTTCGCCGAACTGGGGTTTCGACATCTTGACCGTATTGAGCCGCTTTCGGGCACCGTCCGTCAGCGCCTGCCGGAGGACCGCTTTCTTTTGAGCTTCGGCCTGTTGGCGCTGGGCTTCGGCAGCCTCGGCGTCCTCACCGCCGCCCTGTTGTTCTTTGAGCTGTTCGAGCTTTTCCTCTCGAAGTTCTTCGAGTCTGTCGTCAGTCGGGTCACCGCTCATACCAGTCCATTGTTACTGCGAACACAAAAACAGTTCTCACTCTCGGCGACACAACGATCAAACGACGCGACGTCGCAGACGGCGCGCGGTTCGTTCACCCCGTCTCCGAATCGGCGTCGGTCATCGCCTCGTCAGGCTCCTCCTCGGTCGTCGATTCGACGCCGATGACATCGACGCCGGCCACCCGGTCGGTCTCGTCCAATCGCATTACGACGACACCTTTCGTGTTCCGTCCGACTTTCGAAACTTCGTCGACGTCCGTCCGCATGATCTGCCCCGATTCGCTCATGATGACGAGTCCGTCACCGGGCGAGACGGCGTTGATCGAACAGACGGACCCGTTTCGCTCGTCGGTTTTGATGTCGATGAGACCCTTCCCGTATCGGGACTGCTGGCGGTACTCCGAAAGCGGCGTCCGCTTACCGTAGCCGTTTTTGGTCACAGTTAACAGGTGGCGTTCGTCGTCGCTCTCGGCCGCGACGAGTCCCGCGACCAGATCGTCGCCTTCGAGTTTGATCCCGTTGACCCCGCGGGCGGACCGGCCCATGGGTCGGGCGTCCGACTCGGCGAACCGAATCGTCATCCCGCCGCGGGTGCCGATGAGTATATCTCCATCGCCGGGGGTCACTTCGACGTCGACGAGCGAATCGTCCGATTCGAGACGGAGGGCGCGAATCCCGCCCGAGTGAACGTTCTCGAACGCCGAGACGGCAGTGCGTTTGATGAAGCCGTTCTCCGTCGCCATCGCGAGGTACCCCTCGTCGACATCGTCGGTGTTCACGACGGCGGTGATCTCCTCGCCGTCGTCCAGGTCGATGATGTTGACGGCGGAGGTGCCACGCGCCGTCCGACCCATTTCGGGTAACTCGAACACTTTCAATCGATAGACCTGCCCCTGATTCGTGAAACAGAGCAGATAATCGTGTGTAGAGGCGGTAAAGACGGTTGAAACCCGGTCGCCTTCTTTCGGTCGCGAGCCGATGATCCCCTTGCCGCCTCGGTGTTGGGGATCGAACGCCGAAAGCGGCATGCGCTTCACGTAATCCTGTTCGGAGACGGCGACGACGACCTCCTCTTCGGCGATGAGGTCCTCACGAGTTACCGCCCCTGCATCCTCGATGATCTTCGTTCGACGCTCGTCGGCGTACTTCTCGCGAACCTCTTCGAGTTCGTCTTTGATAACGTCCAACAACTCGCTTTCGTCGCTCAAAACGGTCTCTAGCCACTCGATTTCGGCTTGAACGTCCTCGTACTCGGCTTCGATCTCTCCGGCCTCCATCGACGTGAGCGAGCCGAGCTGCATTCGAACGATATGCTCCGCCTGCGTCTCGGAGAGCTCGTACGCGCCCTGAAGTCTCTCTATCGCGGCGTCTCGATCCTCGCTTTCGCGGATGAGTTCGACGACGCTTTCGACGTTATCGAGCGCCACGAGACGACCTTCGAGGATGTGCGCTCGATCCTCGGCCTCGCCGAGTTCGAACTGCGACCGGCGCCGGACGACCTCGCGTCGGTGTTTGACGAACTCTTCGAGGAGTTCTTTCAGATTCAATACGCGCGGTTGGCCGCCGACGAGCGCGAGCGAGATGACCGAGAAGGTGTTTTCGAGGTGATGTTCGAGCAACTGGTTTCTGACCACATCGGCGTTCGCGCCTCGCTTGCACTCGATGACGACTCTGACGCCGTTTCTGTCCGACTCGTCGCGGATGTCTCGGATCCCTTCGATCTTTCCGTCCTGTACGTCCTCGGCGATACGCTCGATGCGTCGCGCTTTGTTCTCCTGATACGGAAGTTCGGTGATGACGATCCGGTCGCTACCGCTTTCAGTGTACTCGGTTTCCATTTCCGCACGAACGCGGAGACGCCCCCGGCCCTCCGTGTAAGCGTCCCACAGCCCCTCTCGATTGACGATGTTCGCGGCGGTCGGGAAGTCCGGACCTTTGATGTAGCCGTCCGACTCGGGCGTGTCGATGAGGTCGGCGACCGAGCAGTCGGGGTTATCGATGAGGTGAATCGAAGCGTCGATAACCTCACCGAGATTGTGTGGCGGGATGTTCGTCGACATTCCGACCGCGATCCCCGATGAGCCGTTTACCAGCAGGTTCGGTACCCGCGCCGGCAACACGTCGGGCTCTGTGAGCCGATCGTCGTAGTTGCTCTCGAAGTCGACGGTGTCTTTGTCGATATCCGTGAGTAGCTCCTCGGCGATCGGAGCCATCCGCGCCTCGGTGTATCGCATCGCCGCCGGCGGATCGCCGTCGACGGAGCCGAAGTTCCCCTGCCCGTCGACGAGCGGATACCGTAGCGAGAAGTCCTGGGCCATCCGAGCCAGAGCGTCGTAGATCGCCGAATCGCCGTGCGGATGGTAGTTACCCATCGTCTCGCCGACGATCGAGGACGACTTTCGGTGGCCCGAGCGGGACGTGACGCCCATCTCGTTCATCGCATAGAGGATCCGTCGCTGAACGGGTTTCAGCCCGTCGCGAGCGTCGGGCAGGGCACGCCCGACGATGACGCTCATCGCGTAATCGATGTAGGACTGCTCCATCTCGTCTTCGATGCGGACCGGCTGTACCCGCTCTGCGGGGATATCCGGCGTATCCGGTGTGTCGGAGCTCATATATCCACCCACTCTGCGTGATCTGCGTGTTCTTTGATGAACTGCTTTCTCGGTTCGACCGCATCGCCCATCAGGACGCTGAACATCCGGTCGGCGGCGGCGGCGTCCTC
>CAYQWI010000069.1:0-8096 GCA_964421165.1 uncultured Natronomonas sp. | reverse complement strand
GTCGCGGCGAACCGCTGGCGCGACGACGTGCTGTTGACCCAGGCGTCGATCTACGACTTTCAGCCGCTCGTCACCTCGGGCGAGACGCCGCCGCCGGCCAACCCGCTGTGCGTCTCTCAACCCTGTATCCGGATGCAGGACATCGACAACGTCGGCAAGACGGGGCGGCACACGATGGCGTTCGAGATGATGGCCCATCACGCGTTCAACGCGCGCGAGGATATCGAAGATCCGGACAAGTACGCCTACGAAGGCGAAGTGTACTGGAAAAACGAGACGGTCCGGTACTGTGATGAGCTCCTCGATTCCCTCGGGGCCGACCTCGACGGGGTAACGTACATCGAGGATCCGTGGGTCGGCGGCGGCAACGCCGGCCCGGCGATCGAAGTTATCTACCGCGGCCTCGAACTCGCGACTCTCGTCTTCATGTGCATGGAACAGGATCCCGACGGCGAGTACGAGCTCAAAGACGGGAACACCTACTCGTACATGGACACCTACATCGTCGACACCGGCTACGGGCTCGAACGGTGGACCTGGATGTCACAGGGAACGCCGACGGTGTACGAGGCGGTGTATCCGGAGATGATCGCCTTCTTAAAGGAGAACGCCGGGATCGAACACACCGACGCGGAAGCCGAACTGATCGGGCGAGCGGCCCGCCTCTCGGGCCAGCTCGATATCGACGACGTGGACGACGTGGAGGCCGCTCGAGAGGAGATCGCCGCGACGTTGGGCGTCGAGACCGACGAACTTCGAGCGCTCGTCGAACCGCTCGAAAACATCTACGCTATCGCGGATCACTGCCGGACGCTGGCGTACATGCTCGGCGACGGGATCGTCCCCTCGAACGTCGGGACCGGCTATCTCGTCCGCATGGTGTTGCGGCGGACCAAACGACTCGTCGACACCGTCGGCATCGATGCGCCGCTCGATGAGCTGGTCGACATGCAGGCCGAACGGCTCGACTACCGGAACCGCGATACGATCCGTGATATCGTTCGCACGGAGGTCGAAAAGTACCGCGAGACGCTCGAACGCGGCGGCCGACAGGTCGAACGGCTCGCCGACGAGTACGCGGCGCGCGAGGAACCGATCCCCCCCGACGAAGTCATCGAACTCTACGACAGCCGGGGGATCCAGCCGGACATGGTCGAAGAGATCGCGACCGAGCACGGAGCAGAGGTGGAGATCCCCGATAACTTCTACTCGCTCGTCGCGGCGCGTCACAGCGGGGCGGATGCGGACGACGACGACGCGATACAGAGCGGTCTCGACGACCGAATCGCGGAGCTTCCGGAGACGGAGAAACTCTACTACGAGGAACCGGAACGGACCGACTTCGAGGCGATCGTCCTCGATGTCATCGAGCGCGAGGGGGGCGTCTACGACATCGTTCTCGATCAGACGATGTTCTATCCCGAAGGGGGCGGCCAGCCGGCCGATACGGGGACGCTCTCGACCGACGACGTGACTGCGGAGATAACCGACACACAGGAAGTCGACGGCGTCATTCTCCACCGAAGCGACACTGACCCGGGAAAGGGCGAGTTCGTCCGCGGCGCTATCGACGGGACGCGCCGTCGCCGCTTGATGCAACACCACACCGCGACGCATATCATCGGATACGCCGCTCGCGAGGTGCTCGGCGATCACGTCAGACAGGCCGGCGCACAGAAGGGCGTCGACTCCTCCCGATTCGACATTCGCCACTACGAGCGGATCTCCCGCGAGCAGATCAAACGCATCGAACGCGTCGCGAACCAGATAGTCACGGATAACGTCGCGGTCAAACAGGAGTGGCCCGATCGGCGCGACGCCGAGGATCGACACGGGTTCGACCTCTATCAGGGGGGCATCCCGCCGGGTGAGACCCTTCGATTGATCCACGTCGCCGAGGACGTCCAGGCCTGCGCCGGGACGCACGTTCTCCGGACGGGCGACGTCGGCACGATCAAGATCCTCTCGACGGAACGCGTTCAAGACGGCGTCGAACGCTTCGTCTTCGCGGCCGGCGACGCCGCGATCGAGGCGACACAGCGGACCGAGGACGCGCTGTACGCCGCCGCGGAGACACTGGACGTCTCCCCACAGGAAGTCCCCGACACCGCGGCCCGGTTCTTCGAGGAGTGGAAAGCGCGCGGGAAACAGATCGAGGACCTGAAGGAGCAACTCGCGGAAGTACGCGCACAGGGTGGCGGGGGCGACGCCGAGGAGATCGACCTCGGACAGACGACGGCCATCATCCAGCGCGTCGACGCCGACATGGACGAACTCCGGGCGACGGCGAACGCGCTCGTCGAGGAGGGCTCAGTCGCGGTGCTCGGAAGCGGCCTCGACGGCGCGACTTTCGTCGTTGCGGTTCCCGACCAAATCGACATCAACGCGGGAACGGTCGTCGGCGAACTCGCGAGCATGGTCGGCGGCGGCGGCGGCGGCCCGCCGGATTTCGCACAGGGTGGCGGCCCCGACGCCGAGGCTCTGGACGAGGCGCTCGAAGCGGCGGCCGACGTGCTGAAACGCCTCCTCGAGGCCTGAACCGACGGGCTGTTGTCGTTTGGTGCCGGTCAGCGCCGACTCGGCACGGGCGCTAACCGGTACATCGTTACGACAATCCGTGTACTGATCTGGGAGCCGTACTCGGCCCCCAACGATTTATCGGATGCGGACGTATCCTTCGACAATGGTCGCATTTATCGGGTCGATCGTCGCGTTCGTCGTCGCATTGCTCGTCGGTGGACTGGCGATCTATATCAGCGCGAGCCTCATCGCCGATGTCCAGGATTACAGCCACGCCGTCGTCACGGCGTTTCTCGGTGCGATCGGCTGGGCGCTGTTTTCGTGGATCCCGATCGTCGGGACGCTGCTCGCACTCGTCGTCTGGATAGGCGTCATTAACTGGCGGTATCCCGGCGGCTGGACCAACGCGGCGATCATCGGATTCGTCGCGTGGCTTTCAGCGCTCGCCCTCCTTTTCGTGTTAAACTCGGTGTTCCGTCTGGGGATCGGCGCGTTCGGCGTGCCGGGAGTTTAAAAGGAGACCGGTTCCCGCCCCGTTTCTCCGATCGACGGCGCGTCCCGATCCGAGTAGTCCGGACGACCGATCGCATCTCTCGAAACAGCCGAGTACGTCGCTATAGTAACAACTGGAACTATGTACACACTGATTGCAGAGCTGTCATGCGATCAGATGTGTATTGACTTCCAGTGGCTACTATAGGCGAGCGTCTTCGGCGCTCTCGAACGTCGTTTCACCGAGCCGTCTCAGCGCATCGCCGAACGTCTCGTCCCCGTTTTGCAGTTCGAGGTCGATCTCGCCGTACTCGTCGATGAGTTCCTCGGCGCTCGCCGGAAACGCGTGTGTGTCGAGTCGATCGATGGCAGTTGCGAGCTGTCGCATACGCGAACGGAGTGCAGTATCTATACTAAACGTTTATTATAAATACCCCCCGGTCTCCAAGGACTCGGTTTGACATTATATATCGTGATACTTATGGCGCCGACACTTTGCCGCTCGGCGTCGAACCGGTAGGCATGGTCGTCGCTGATCTCCACGTTCATACGACGAACTCCGACGGCACGCTGACGCTCGAGACGCTTCCCTCGGCTGCCGAATCCGCGGGCGTTTCGGCGGTCGCCGTCACCGATCACGACCGATTGCATCCCGAACTCCGGACGCCGGTCGCGACGATCGACGGGCTCACCGTCGTCCACGGTATCGAACTGCGGGTCGAGGCGGACGACTTCCGCGTCGATCTGCTCGGCTACGGCGCGACCCGAACGCCGGACCTCCTGTCGTTGATCGAGCATCTACAGGAAGACCGCATCGAGCGCGGCCGGGCGATCATCGAACGCGTCGAGGATCGGCTCGAAACCGAGTTGCCGATCGAGCCGCGCCCCGGACTCGGCCGGCCGCACATCGCCGAGGCGATCGCATCGGCTTCGTCATACGAGTACGTCGACGCGTTCGAGGAACTGATCGGCGACGGTCGGCCGTGCTACGTCCCCCGCGAAGTCCCGTCGTTCGAGGAGGGCCTCGCCGTTTTGGACGACGCCTGCTCGATCGTCTCGCTCGCTCACCCCCATCGGTACGACGACGCCGAGTCGGCGCTCGAACTCTGCTCGGATCTCGACGCAGTCGAACGGTTTTATCCGTACGAGCACGAGATCGACCCTCGGCCGATCGAGCGAGCGATGGAGCGGTACGACCTCCTTCCAACGGGCGGTAGCGACGCCCACGACGAGACTCTCGGCCTCGCTGGGTTGGAAATGGACGACTATCGCAGATTTCGAGCGACGCTTTGATCGGGGCTGGTGACGCTTCGGTTTGCTCCCGACGTGTGCCGATCGTCCGACGGAGAGATGACGCGAACGCTGGGTTCAAACCACGTGAGAACGTATCCCTTTGTATGCAGTGTCACTACTGTGACGAGGAGGCCGCTGTTGCGGTCGAGAAAGACCACCTCAAGGTCGGTCTCTGTAAGCCACATCTCCACGAGCGGATGGAGGAACTCTCCGATTCGGAGTGGCTCGAGGAGTTTCAATCCCAGATCGACGAAGCGCTTGAGTAGCTTTTCCGCGAACCGGGGACGTTCCCCGTCTCGACGAACTCCATAGCGGCAACTCTTTTGGTAATCCCACCGACAGGGGGGATATGCTCGAAGAGAAGACCTGTCTCGTTACGGGGGCGTCGCGCGGTATCGGCCGCGGTATCGCCGAGGAATTGGGGCGACACGGGGCGAACGTGGCGGTTAACTATCGCGCCTCGGAGGCCGCAGCCGAGGATGTCGTCGAGACGATCTCCGGAGGCCGAGGTGACGCGATGGCGGTCCAAGCCGACATCGCCGACTACGACGAGGTCGCCGCGATGAGAGAGGCGGTCCACGATCGGTTCGGACCGCTCGACGTCCTCGTGAACAACGCGGGAATCACGATCGACAAGAAGTTCGAGAACATGACGCGAGACGACTGGGATCGCGTCATCGACGTGAACCTCGGCGGGACGTTCAACTGCACGCACTGCTTTTTCGACGATATCAAACGGGCCGAGGAGGGGCGACTCATCAACGTCTCCTCGGTCGTCGGCCAGCAGGGTAACTACGGGCAGGCGAACTACGCGACCACCAAATCGGGCCTGTTCGGCTTCACGCGGACGCTCGCCTTAGAGTTGGCGTCGGAGGGCTCGACGGCAAACTGCGTTTCACCCGGCTTTACCGACACCGGAATGCTCGATATCGTCCCCGAACGGGTCCAAGAAAAGATTCTGCGCCGGATCCCGCTCGGGCGGTTCGCCACACCGGAGGACGTGGCCGGACTCGTCCGGTTCGTCGCGAGCGACGATTCGAGCTACATGACCGGACAGATCCTCGCCGTCAACGGCGGCATGGAGTGGTAGCCGTCGAGACGGTATCATCATCTGCTCTTTTGTACGAGTCCGTCAACGACCCTTCCGCAACCGCGTTCCCGTTCCTTCCGGAAGCCCGGCCGCCTCGACCGCCTCGGTGACTGCCTCGATATCGTACTCGACGCGGCGCTCCGAGACGGTCATCGAATCGAGATCGACGAGCGCGTAGGCCGCTCGGGGATCGCCGTCGCGCGGTTGTCCGACGCTTCCGGGATTGAGGACGATCCCGTCGTCGTATCGCTCGTGAGCCTGAACGTGGGTGTGGCCCATGACGAGCGCGTCCTCCTCGCCGAGCAGATCGGGCGAAAACTGCGACGGGTACGTGTATCGGTCCGGGTCGTCGGGGTGACCGTGAACGAGCCGGATCCGGCCATCGAGCGCGTATTGCGAGTCCGGAAGTCCCCGGAGCCACTCGAAGTGGTCCGAATCGAGTGTCTCCATGGCGTATCGCGCGCCGGCGCTGGCCATTCGGTTGCCGGTGAAGCCGGTCTCGGTCACGACCGCGCGATCGTGATTACCCATCACGGTCGGCACGTCGCGATCACGGATCTCCTCGACGCACTCGACCGGCCAGGGGTTGTATCCGACGACATCCCCGGCACACACCACCGCGTCGGTGTCGGGCATATCGTCCAACACCGCAGTCAGCGCGATCCGGTTGGCGTGGATGTCCGAAACGACCCCGACGAGCATACAGGTACGTCGCTACCTACCGTTATAAAATCCGGTTTCGAATTCCGACCCTTCGGCCGCAACCGCCGCCGCACAGACCGGGTGTTCGAACTCGAACTCGTACAGCTCTCGCGCCATCGCCTCGGGTTCGGTCGCTTCGAGTTCGACCGCTTCCGGCGTATCCGCCTCGTACGTCGCCACGAGCGTCGGTTCCTCGACCGCCTCGACGATCACCGCGTCGCGGCGAACGATCCCGATGTAGCTCTCATCACCGACGACGCCGGCGATTCTGGGGGTGTCGTAGTCGTCTTTCTCGTAATCGAGCGCGAGCAGCGACTCGACCAGCGCGTCTCGGGCAGGATACCCCAACTCGAGCTTTTCGGTGATCGGGTCGACCTGCGTGCCGTTACCGATGACCGCGTGCTCGCCGTCTTCTGTCGTTCGCAGACAGTTATACGAGATGTAGGGGTTGTCCGTCTCCGGGGCGTCTTCGGTCGGGGCGACGGTGAGCGCGCCCTCGCGTTCGATCACCCGGCGGTTCGGAAACGATCGCGAGGAGACGCGGTATGCTGCCCGATCCGGTGCGACGACGATGAACCGTCCAACGTACATACCGAAAGATCACTCGCTGACAGTATGTTCGTGTCGGTTCGCCGTCTGCAGCGGCTTTTGAACCCTTCAGAGCGGCTCACAACGTCGCGCTCGAGGGATCCTCTCGGAGTTCGCGGAGAAATGACGATTCGAGTTCCACGTCGCCGTAGGTGACGATTTCGTCGCGGCCGATCGGCTCGGTCACGGTGGCCCCATCGAGAAGTTCGAACGGGACGTACCCGTTCGACTCGGCGCGACCTGCGGATTCGAGTTCGCCGTAAACGGTGTAGCCGCCCCCGCCATCGAGTTCTTCGCCCGGCTCGAGCCGGCGCTTGGCGGCGCCGACGACTTCCGCGTTTCGCCCGCGTGGCGCACCCGTCGGCTCGTTTCGGAGCGCGGCGTTCGCGACGCTCACGGGCGTTTCGACCCCCGGGAGGTGGTGTGGCCGATAAAAGAAGGCGTACTCGCCGTCACTGGCGACGTGGAACCCGCCGCCGTCGTTTTGGGCCAGATACTCCCGGACGGCGCGGTTCGGCGATCGGACGACGACGAACACGCTCCAGCTCAGATCGGTCGCCGTCGTCGACCCGTCGGGATACAGAGAGCTGATCGTCTCGACGACGCCGGTTCCGTTCAACACGCCGCCGTCGCCTTTCGGGCGAAGCGCTTCGGGCACTGCCGAAGGTTCGACCGTCGGCGTATGCATCCCCCGTACGTCGACGCCGAGCCCGGTCGCGTTCGCCAGCGCGCAGTTTTCGACGGCCATCTTCGTCCCGTCGAGGAACGAGTTGTACATCCGGGGGTTGAGCCCGTGCTCTTCGACGAACGCTTCGTCGTAGCCGAAGCGATCGAACACGTCATCGGGTGTGCCGAACCGATACTCGTCGGTGTACATCGATCCCCGACCGACGGCGACGACGTCCATCCCGATCGTCCGCGCCCAGTCGTATAACTCGATCATCAACGCCGGCTGATCGCCGTAGGCCAGCGAGTACGTCACGCCGTGGTCGTCGGCCAGTTCGGCCAGTGTCGGTCCGACGACGGTGTCCATCTCGACGGTGACGTTGACGACGTGTTTGCCCCCCTGAATCGCCGCGTAGGCGTGGCGCGCCGCAGCCGCCGGTACGCCCGTCGCCTCGACGAGCACGTCGATCGACGTTTCGGCGAGCGCCTCGCCGTCCTCGAGAACGACGCGCTCGCCGCGCTCGATGGCGCGATCGGCTTCCCCGGCCGAGTCAGCCGTGACGATCGATGTCCCGATGTCAGCTTCTTCGAACGCGTTGTGTGCGGTCTCCGGTTCGATATCGGCGATTCCGGCGACCGCCATCGCGGGCGCGTTCGCGATCTGATCTGCGAGTTTCGTCCCGAACAATCCCGCTCCGACGATTCCGACCCGGATCGGCTCCTCTCGTTCCGCCAGATGTGAGGG
>CAYQWI010000068.1:0-8221 GCA_964421165.1 uncultured Natronomonas sp. | reverse complement strand
GGCGCTGACGTTCACTTGATCGCCCGAGGGGAACACCTCGAAGCGCTCAAAGGAAACGGGCTCGACGTCGAAAGCATCCACGGCGATTTCGGCGTTGATCTCCACGCCACGGACGATCCGACGGATATCGGTGAGTGTGAGTACGTCCTCTTTTGTGTCAAGTCGTTCGACACCGAGAGCGCGGCCCGGGACATGGAACCGCTGCTCGGCGACGAGACGGCCGTGATCTCGCTGCAAAACGGCGTCGACAACGAGGAGAAACTCGTCTCGGTGATCGGTCGCGAGCACGTGATGGGCGGAATCGCGTACATCTTCTCGACGATTTCCGAACCGGGATCGATCGCACACACCGACGGACCCGCGCGCATCATCTACGGCGAACTCGACGGCGATCGGAGCGACCGAGCCGAGCGCTTCGACGACCTCTGTGAGCGAGCCGACGGCATGGAGGGCGTTCTCTCGGATGACATCTGGACCGACATCTGGAACAAATACGCTCTCATTTCGGCGGTGTCGGGCGTCACGGCGGCGATTCGGCTACCGATCGGAGCCATCCGCGACGTCGACGAATCGCGGGAGCTGTTCGTCGATCTGCTCTCTGAGGTTCAACGTGTGGCTGACGCGGAGGGTGTCGAGGTGACGGACGAGGTTCTCGAAGAGTGGATCGAGTTCATCGGAGATCTCGACCGCGACACGTACTCCTCGCTGCATTACGATATGACCAACGGCAAGCGAATGGAACTCGAAGCGCTCCAGGGGACGGTCGTGCGAAAGGCGGACGAACACGGGATCGACGTTCCACGGTCCCGGACCGTCTACTCGATACTCAAACCGTGGGCCGCAAGAAATGACGACGCATAGAGCCAGATCGGCGAATACCTGTTGACCTATCGGTCGGCGCGGTCCCGGATTGATCGTCGGGCACAACGGATTTGTCCTCCGCCCGCAAAGCGCCGGCTATGACGGAACTGTTGGTGGGTGCTGTGGTCGTCGTCGCGGTTCTCACGATCGCGCTCGTACGCTTCCTTCGCGGTCGCGGTGACGGCCGTCCCGACACCGATGCCCAAAGAGCGCGCGATCGTGCCCACAGGGAGGCACAAAAGCGACCGCCCGAGGAGGCCGCAAAAAAAGGTGAAACGTACGAGCTCGTCGTCAAAGAAACCAACTACGACCGCGCTCCACCGGAGATAAGGGGAACGATCAACGGCCTTCAAACGTTCGTCCGAGAAGTTCCCGATCCCGGCGGCCGACACGCGCTCGAGGTCGGTGAGACGATCACCGTTCAGGTCACCGATTACGGGGCGAAGGGGACGTCCGCGCAGGCGCGGTTTCTCGACCGCGTCTGATCGGACTGGGTTTTTATCCTTCGACACCGCAGTCCGGATATGTCGCTCACGCTCGATTCGTTCACGCTCGCTGCCGCGACGGCCGATTTACGCGAGGAACCGGACGCTCGCGCCCACGCGGATTGCGTGGAGTTCCGGATGGACTTCGCGACCGATCCACTCGACGCGCTCGACGCCTACGACGGCGAACTTCCGATCTTGGTGACGAACCGCCCCGAGTGGGAGGGCGGAGACGCTTCCGACGCGGGCCGCCTCGACGCGCTCGAAACCGCGATCGAACACGACGCAGTCGGCGCGCTCGACATCGAGCTCGCAGCCCTCGACGGTGACGGCTCCGAACAGCCGACGGCCGCACGCCGACTCCTCGAGCGAGCGAACGAGACGGGCGTCTCCGTCGTCGTCTCCACGCACGATTTCGAAGCCACGCCGCCGGAGTCCGAACTGCGCGATCGGTTGCGACGAGCAGCCGAATACGGGGATGTCGCCAAAATCGCGGTCACCGCACGCGACCGAAGCGATG
Source organism: uncultured Natronomonas sp. (assembly GCA_964421165.1). Classification (GTDB taxonomy): domain Archaea; phylum Halobacteriota; class Halobacteria; order Halobacteriales; family Haloarculaceae; genus Natronomonas. The sequence continues at coordinate 6,355 of CAYQWI010000068.1, read as the reverse complement.
CGCTCTCGGTGCTCTCGGTGACACACGACCTGACCGAGTCCGGAATCCCGGTCGCGACGATGGCGATGGGTGAGGCGGGTCGACACACTCGCGCTGTGACACCGATATACGGCTCGAAGATCGGCTACGCGCCGATCGATCCGGCGAAGGCGACCGCCCCGGGACAGTACGATCTCCGAACGCTCGCCGAACTGGTCGAACGGCTCTCCGACACCGCCGAAAAGTGAAGTACTCCGCGAACGCTACTTTTCGATGATCGACTCCTCGACGACCTCGCCGAAGTGTCGCGCGACCGCCTCGTAGTAGACGAGCATCTCGTCGCCCGCTTCGAGTTCGGTGACGGGTATTCGGCCCGATTCGGTGTCGACTTTGATCGTCTCGGCGTTCTGCAGCAGCGTCTCGATCCGATCACCGTTTTCGAGTTCGGCCTCGACGCGGAACATCGGACGTTGCTCGATCTTCACGCGGCCGACGATGGCCTCGCGAGTGTTGCCTTCGGTGTCGACGATCTGGACCTCGTCGCCGGATTTCAACTCGCCGAGGTATTTCGTGCCGCCGCCGGGCGTTCGGACGTAGGCGTGGACGGCGCCGGCGTTGACCCGGAACGGTCTCGAAGCGACGTAGGGGGAGTCGGCCGTCTCGGCGTGGACGAAAAAGAGGCCGCGACTCATCGACCCGACCAGCATGCCCTCGTCGTGATCGAGCATCGAAGCCGTATCGACGCAGACCCGATCGGCCGAGCCTGTCTCTTCGACGTCGATGACGGTCGCGTACTCGAGATCGAGCCGTTCTCGTTCCGTCGCGTCGCGGGCTTCGACGGTCGCTCGAATCTCGTCGAGATCGTCCGTGTCGAGCAACACCGCGTCGGCACCCTTCTCGAGCGTCTCGAAGGCCGTTCGTGCCTCTTCTGCGGTCTGGACGCCGGCGATGAGATCGGTTTCGTCGCCGATCCGGGCGATGAGGTTTTCGAGCGGAATGATCTGCCAGTCCTCGCCGATGACGATCGTGTAGTCGGCGTCCTCGGCCGCGGCTTCGGCGAACGTCTCGTAGTCGGGCCCGAGAATTCGAACGTACGACCCGACCGGATCGTCGCCCCGCCGGAGCGTCGTCAGATCTGCGGAACCCGAAAAGTCCGACGGGAGATCGACGGTCCCGTCCCCTTCGCCGTCTTTTCCGACGATGACCGCGTCCGGATCGACCTCCTCTTCGATCTCCGCGTCCATCACGTGCACGTCGTCGCCCGCGAAGGCGGCGACGTTGACCTGACCGAGTTCCTTGACCCGATTTACGTCGCGTCGGTCGACGAGTACCCAGTCGACGCCGGCTTCGAGCCCGGCGGTGATGCGGCGCTTTCGCGCCTCCCAGTCGCCGACTTGATCGTCGGCTTTCAACCATACAGAGCGTGTCATACTGGTTCGGTGGCGGGGGCGGCTATTGAACGTGGCGGGACGGACTGAACGAAACCCGTACTCGACGACGCGGCCGCTGGGGGACGTGAAATATGAAAAAACGAAACCGTTCCCGTCGTCGCCCGAAGGGCAACGGGGGACCGATGTCGGTGTTAGTTACGGACGACGTTCGTCGCGCGCGGGCCTTTGGGGGCCTGCTCGATGTCGAAATCGATATCCTGTCCTTCCTCGAGATCCGGGCCGTCGACGTCTTCCATGTGGAAGAATACGTCCTCGTCCGCGTCCTCAGTCGAAATGAAACCGTAGCCGCCAGTCTGGTTGAAGAAGTCAACCTTGCCGTTTGCCATTACAAACAAACGTACACCCGACCGCCGTATAACGCTTGCGAGGGTCGCGGTATCACGACCCGCCGATCGCCGCCCCGCGTCAGGCGTCGTCCGCCAAGCCGGCCCGTTCGAGCGCCTCCCGTGCCGAACAGTCCTCGTGGACGACCAGGGCGACGGCCCGGGTAATCCGCTCGGGATCGTCGTGTTGGAAGATCGTCCGTCCCATCGAGACGCCGGCTCCGCCCGCGTCCATCGCGCCGCGGACCGCCTGCAGTGATTCGAGATCGCTCCCCGGCGATCCGCCGGCGATGAGCACCGGACGGCTCGTCGATTCACAGACGTGTTCGAAGCTCTCCGCGTCGCCGCTGTAGCCGGTCTTGATCACGTCCGCGCCGAGTTCCTCCGCGAGCCGGACGGCGTGCCCGAGCGCTTCGGGATCGTCGCCGGCGACATCCGGACCGCGGGCGTACGCCATCGCCAATACGGGCAGTCCGTATTCGGCGGCCTCATCGGTCAGCCGACCCAGATCTTCGATCTGTTCTCTCTCGTGGTTCGAGCCGACGTTGATGTGAAACGAGACGGCGTCGGCACCGGCCCGCAGTGCGGACTCGACCGATCCGGTCATCCGTTTGTCGTTCGAGTCGGGGCCGATGACGGTCGAGCCGTTGAGATGGGTGATGTAGCCCGCGCCGTTTTTGTTCCCGTGGACGCGCCGGGCGATCCCCTTCTGAGTCAGGACCGAATCGGCCCCGCCCCGGGTGATCGCGTCGATCGTCGATTCGATGTCTTTGAGGCCTTTTACCGCCCCGAGTGTGATCCCGTGATCCATCGGAACGACGACGTACCGGCCGTCCGTTCCGATTCGCTGTAATCGCGCGTTGATCCCTGGTGTCATGATATCTGTGAGTGTGGTAGGTTCCCTCAAGTTCGTTCCGGTTGCGGACGACGTTTCGCCCCGGCGAGCGCGCCGGCTTTCAGCTCGCGAGCGAGCGATTCGAGCTTTTCGGCGACCGTTTCGGTCGGTTCGTCGTTTTCGACGCCCTTCGCGACGATATCGACGAGCGCGCTCCCGACGATCACGCCGTCCGCGCCCGAGGCGACGACCGATTCGGCCTGCTCACCCGTCGAAATCCCGAATCCGACCGCCTTCGGGACGTCGTACGCTTCGAGGCGGGCGAGCGTCTCCGCGGTGTGATCAGAAAGCGACGCGCGCGCGCCAGTGACGCCGAGGCGCGCCTGCACGTAGACGTATCCCGATACCTGCGACATGATTCGATCGAGTCGCTCGCCGTCGGTTGTCGGGGCGACGATGAAAATCACGTCTAGACCGTACTCGTCACAGACCTCCCTGAGGAGGTCGGCCTCTTCAGCCGGTAAATCGGGGACGACGAACCCCGAAATCCCGACCTCCGACGCTCGCTCGACGAACGAGCGAACCCGCTCGTCGCCGTACTGGTAGATGAGGTTGTAGTACGTCATACACACGAGCGGAACGTCGACGTCGAGCGCCTCGACGAACTCGAAGAAGCGCTCGGGGGTCATCCCGCCTTCGAGCGATCGGACGACCGCCCGCTGGATCGTCGGTCCCTCGGCGATCGGTTCCGAAAAGGGGAGACCCAACTCGATAACGTCGGCACCGCCTCGGGCGAGCGCCTCGACGTACTCGATCGAGGAGTCGAAGTCGGGATCGCCGGCGGCGAGATACGGGACGAACGCGGGTTCCTCGAAGGCGGCTTCGAGCGGTGAACCGTTTGAGCGTCCCTCGGAGCCGTCGCTCACTCTCCGAACACCTCCATCTCCGGTGCGTTCGACAGGTCGCGCGCATCGGTCTCTTCGATCACTGCTTCCAGATCCTTATCGCCCCGCCCTGAGACGTTGACGACGACTGGCCCCTCAAGTTCGATCGAACCGTCGCCGTCCGGACCGGCAACGGTTTCGAGGAAGCCGAACGCGTGCGCCGTTTCGAGAGCGGGAATGATCCCTTCGTCCTGTGAGAGCCGATGGAACGCCTCCAGCGCCGCGTCGTCGTCGACGGTGACGGGCGTCACCCGCCCCTCGTCGACGAGATACGAGAGTTCGGGGCCGACGCCGGCGTAATCCAACCCGGAGGAGACGCTGTGTGATTCCATGATCTGTCCGTGGCCGTCCTGCAACAGTTTCGTGCGCGCGCCGTGAAGGACGCCGTCTTCCCCCGTCGATAGCGACGCCGAGTGCGGGGCGACGCCCGCCTCCTCGTCGACCGTTAGCGAGGAGCCGCCCGCTTCGACGGCGTACAACGCCACCTCCTCGTTGTCTATCAGTTCCGCGAACGCGCCCATCGTGTTCGAACCGCCGCCGGCGCAGGCGACGACCGATCCCGGAAGCCGTCCGAGTTTCGCCTCCGATTGACTCTTGATCTCCTCGGAGATGACGGAGTGGAAATCCCGAACCATCGCGGGGAAGGGCGCTGGCCCGACGATCGACCCGATGACGTAGTGGGTCGTCTCCACCGTCGTCGCCCAATCGCGCATCGTCTCGCTGATCGCTTCCTTCAGTGTTCCTCGGCCGATGTCGACGGGGTTGACCGCCGCGCCGTTGATCCGCATCCGAAAGACGTTCGGGCGCTGTCGGTTGATGTCGCGGCGACCCATGTAGATCTCACACGGCATATCGAGGTGCGCCGCCGCCATCGCCGTCGCGGTACCGTGCTGTCCCGCGCCGGTTTCGGCGATGATCCGCTCTTTTCCCATGTATTTCGCCAAGAGCACCTGTCCGAGCGCGTTGTTGAGCTTGTGGGCACCGCCGTGGAGCAGGTCCTCGCGCTTGAGATACACGTCGACGCCGTACCGTGCGGAGAGTTGCTCGGCGTGCTGCAGCGGTGTCGGACGCCCGCCGAAATCCTGGATGCGTTCGCGGAACTCGTCCATGAAACCGTCCTCGTTCCGCAGGACGTATCGCTCGTAGGCATCGGTCAATTCCTCGATGGCGGGCATCAACGCTTCGGGCACGTACTGGCCGCCGTAGTCGCCGAATTTGGTGTCGGGTTCGGACATAGATGAGTCGCTTCGTTCAGACATCGGTGAACCGCCTCGTGTTCGCTCGGACGTCGCCGTCCATGATCGCCGTGCCGACGAGCAACGCGTCGGCACCGGCGTCCCGCATCCGAGAGACGTCGTCCCGTGACGTTATGCCGCTTTCGGCTATCAAGGTGACGCTCTCGAGAGCCGAGTCGGGCACCGATTCGACGACCCGTTCGAACGTCCCCACGTCGACGTCTAATTTCCCTAGATCGCGGTTGTTCACGCCGACGATTTCCGCCCCGGCGTCGATCGCCGATTCGAACTCGGCGGTCGTGTGCGTCTCGACGAGCACCTGAAACCCACGCTCACGGGCGGCGGAAATCAGCTCTTCGAGATCATCGACGAACCGGGCGATAAGCAACACGAGATCGGCTTCGACGACATCGAGTTGCTCCTCTCGGAGGATGAAGTCCTTACGCAAAACCGGAACATCGACCGCATTCCGGACGCTTTCGAGCGTTTCCGGCGATCCGCCGAAGTGTTCGGGTTCGGTCAACACCGACAGCGCCGTCGCACCGCCCTCGACCATATCTTCCGCGAGCGAAGCGGGATCGTCGGTCCGCTCGCCCGCTGTCGTCGGACTCGTCGGCTTCACTTCGGCGATGATCGGGACCCGCCCGTCGGCTTCGGCCGCCGAAATCGCATCGGAAAGCGACCGCGGCTTCACCGACAGCGGCTCGTCGCCCCCGTTGCGCCGCTCGGCGGTGTCGAGGATCGATCGAACCGCTGGTGCTAGTTCTCCATTGGTGCCCATTACTGTACATTAACGGACGCATCTGTACAAAAGAGTTGCGTCTCTCAGACGGGAAGCCACCGCTGTCGGCTCGAAATAGCCAAAAACTTCGGCAATCGATCCGTTAGAGATCGGGGGCTTCGCCGCCGAACTCCTCGATCAACGCGGGGACGACATCGAAGAGATCGTCGACGATACCGTAATCCGCGATATCGTATATCGGCGCGTTCGGATCCGTGTTGATCGCGACGATCGTATCCGCGCCCTTCATACCGGCGACGTGTTGAACCGCGCCCGAAATCCCGATCGCGATGTACACGTCCGGCGTAACGACCTTTCCGGACTGACCGACCTGTCTGTTCTGGGGCAACCAGCCGTTATCGACGATCGGTCGCGAGGACGACAGCGTCGCGTCCAACGTCTCCGCGAGCGCTTCCACGAGCGGGATGTTCTCCTCTTCTCCGATCCCGCGGCCCACCGAAACCAGCACGTCCGCTTCCGTGATGTCGACGTCGCCGCCGCCGGCCTCTTCGAAGCCGTTGACGATCGCGCCGATCGCGTCCTCGTCGATATCTACCTCGAACGGCTCGATCGCTGCTTCGCCCGTCGATTCCGCCGCGGGCCACTCGGCAGGACGGATCGTCAGCGCGTACTGCTCCGCGTCGATATCATAGGTCGTTTCGACCTTGCCGCCGTACTGCTCGCGGGTGACGCCGGCGACGTCGTCGCCCTCGAGTCCGACCACGTCGGTCACGAGCGGCAGACCGATCGATCCCGCGACGGCGGGTGCGTAGTCGAGACCGTTCACCGAGTTCGGCATCAAAAGCG
>CAYQWI010000067.1:0-8288 GCA_964421165.1 uncultured Natronomonas sp. | reverse complement strand
CGCCCGGCTCCTCATCGACGATCGCGCGGGTATCGGCATGTTCGAGTTCACCCATCTCGGCGTGATCGTCCTTCTCGTCGGACTCGCGTATCTGTTGACCATCGGCCGCCGACTCACCCCCGCACGCATCCCGGTCGGGGTCGACCTCGTCGACGAGTTCGAACTCGAAAATCACCTCGCGCTCGTGCGCGTCTCGGAACAGTCGTCCGCCGTCGGTGTAACCGTCGAGGAGTTCCGTAACCAACACACAGAAGATGTGAACGTACTGCAGATTCGTCGGAACGGGAAGGCGTATAAAGCACCCCACACGGATCAAGCGATCAAGTCGGACGATCTGCTCCTCGTTCAGGGGACCTTACAAGCGATCAATCGGTTCGGGGATCGACCGGGGCTCCGGCAACTCCCCCGCGAGGACGTCACCGACGAAATGTTTAAAGCGGCGACGAAGGGAACGCTCGCGAAGGCGGTCGTCCCGGACGACTCCCGGTACGTCGGCGAGACGATCGCCGAAACCGGACTCAGACCGTTTCACAGGACGACCGTGTTGGCGATCCGCCGAGAGGGCGAACTGATCCGGAGCGATCTCGGGACGACCTCGCTTCACGCCGGCGATCTCCTCCTCGTGTGGACGGCCTCCGATTCGATCAAATACTTCGGTGAAACCCGAAATCTCGTGATCGCGGACGAGTCGTCGTACAACAGAGTCCTCGAGGCCGACGTCGAAGAGATCGCGCCGCTCTCTCCGAAGACGCCGGTCGCGATCGCGGTGATGGCTGGCGTCGTCGGTGCCGCCGCCTTGAATCTGTTGTCGATCGTGATCGCGGCGCTTGCGGGCGTGTTCGTGATGATCGTGACTGGGTGTCTCTCTTCGTCGGAGGCGTACGACGCCGTGTCGTGGAACATCATCTTCCTGCTAGCCGGCGTGATTCCGCTCGGATTGGCGATGGAGTCGACGGGCGGTGCGGCGTTCCTTTCGGAACTGCTCGTCGCCAGCGCCGCAATCTTGCCGCTCCTCGTCGTTATGCTGCTGTTCTATATCGTGACCGGCCTGCTCGCGAACGTCATCACCCCCGTCGCGACGGTCGTTCTCATGATCCCGGTCGCCGTCGACGCCGCGGCGAGACTCGGCGCGAACGAGTTCTCGTTCCTTCTGGCGGTGATGTTCGCCTCGGCGACGTCGTTCATGACGCCCGTCGGGTATCAGACGAACCTGATGGTGTACGGTCCGGGGGGCTACACGTTCGGCGATTTCGTGAGGGTCGGCGCACCGCTGCAGTTCCTGCTCGCGATCGTGACGACGATCGGTATTGCAATCATCTGGGGATTGTAGCCGATCCGATTTCCCGTCGTCGATGCGGCAGTGGGTTTTTGAACGGATCTTCTGTGTATGGAGGTATGAGTCGCAAAGCGTCCGACTCGGAACCGCCGACGGACGAGTACGATCTGGACGACGTGTTCGATCAGTTACGGGAACTCGAACAGACCGTTTCAAGTTCGGAAGAACGCAAGGAGATTCGTCGAACTCGACGGATGCTCGAACACGTTCCCGGTAGCGATCGGATCAAAAAATACACGTCTAGGGACATAACGGAGGGGTTCATCGGTGGAATTATTTTCGCGCTCCCGTTACTCGTCGAGGACGGCGTCTTCGAGATCGCTGAGTGGTTCGTGGACGTCACTCTCGGACCGATCCCGTTCTTTCTCGTCGCTAACGTCGTCTTTATCGTCGCACTGACCGCCGGACTGTTGTATTTCACCGATATTCGAGACGTACAGATTCGGTATCTCTTCGGGATCATTCCCCGACGGCTGGCTGCGGCGTTGTTGATCTCCTTGCTCGTCGCCGCCGGAATGATGCTCGCATGGGGGCGGCTTCACGCCGAGGGACCGACGACACTCGAGATGGTCAGCCGAGTCACCGTCATCTGGGCGGCGGCCGCACTCGGTGCCACACTCGGCGATATCCTCCCTGGCGAGAGCAAAGGAGCGGATCTCGGGGATGCGATCTCGGATCTCGGGGACAGCGTTGGAGCGTCCGACGGCTCGGACTCGCTCTGATCGAGCGCATGAGTTCATAGGGATTATCGTAGCCAACCGGCGGTTTGGAAGCCCCCCTCGGCACTGTCTCTCAGTTCTTCACAGGAACAGTATGAACGTCTGCGATAATCCCTATCGGTCTTGGGCGTACGGTTCCCCCGTCACTTCTCGCGCTGTCTGAGTCGCTGTCGCGTGAATTTCGGGTGTGAACCGATGCCGCGTTGTCGCCGGAACGATCGCCACAGCCAGACGGCGAGCGGAACCGCGGCGGCCAGCGCGACCACCGTCGCGACCACTGTCGCGAAGGCGTACAGCACCGACGCGGAGATGAGTGTCGCGGTCAAAAGCGCCGCGAGTACGATCCGCTTTGCCAACAGATCGAACGTGCGCTCTTCGCGATCGAACTCGACCTGAAGAGTGACTTTTCCGCGGTCGAGGTCGTCCAGCGTCGATTCGAGTTTCGGGGGGACGCGAACGATCGATTCGCCGAACTCGCGGGCCTCCGTGACCCGGTCTTCGACGTAATCGCGCGCGCCCTGTTCGATGAATCCCTCATCGCGCAGATAGCCGGTCGCGACGGAGATGAAATCGAAATCGGGGTCGAGCGTGACGCACACTCCCTCGACGACCGTCGCGACCCGGAGTACCAGTGCGAGATTCGGTGTCAGGCGCAGCGGGAACTCGTAGATCGTGTCCTCGACCTGCCGGATGATCTGTTGGACGCGGTACTGCTCGATATCCTCGCCGCGGGCGTCGGCGATCGCGAGTTCCATCACGTTCGACATCACCTCCCGATCGGCGTCGGGGCTGAGCGTCCCCATCTCGATGAGCGTGTTCAGGATGGCGTCGGTGTCCTGTCTGGCGACCGCCATGTAGAACTCGACGATCTTCGTCTGGATGAACGGGTCGACTCGGCCGGACATGCCGAAATCGTAGAACACGAGCGTCCCGTCGTCTCGAACGGCGAGATTCCCGGGGTGGGGATCGGCGTGAAACACCCCGTCTTGGACGATCATCTGGAGGTACGTCTGCTGGAGCGTCGTTGCGAGTTCGGTCCGGTCGAGTCCTAACTCATCGAGATCGTCGAGCTCGGAGATTTTCGTTCCCCCGACGTACTCCATGGTCAACACCCGATCGCTCGACAGCTCCGGGACTGCGTCCGGGATCCGGATCCGGTCGCTCGATTCGAAGTTCTCGCCGATCTCGACCAACATCTCCCGCTCCCGTTCGTAGTCCATCTCCTCTCGGATCGTCTTCTCGAACTCGTCGGCGATCGTCTCCAGCGAGAACGACCGCGCCTGACCGACGAACCGCATGAGGAGCGGCAGCGACCACCGGACAACGCGGAGATCGGCCTCGACGAGCGGTTCGATCCCCGGTCTCCGAACTTTCACCGCGACCTTTCGCCCCTCGAATCGAGCGACGTACACCTGTCCCAGGCTCGCACCGCTTATCGCGTCAGTGTCGAACTCCTCGAACGTCTCTCCGATCGGCCCGATATCGGATTCGATGACCGCCTTCGCTCCCTCCCACTCGGCCGGCGGCACGTCGTCTTGGAGCTGTTCGAACTCGTCTATGTACTCCGGCGGCAACACGTCGGGCCGCGTCGAGAGCAACTGACCGAGTTTGATGAACGTCGGGCCGAGCGTCAAAAGCGAATTCAACAGCGCTCGCGCTCGCTTTCGTCTCGTTTCGGGAGCGACCGTTCGGCTCCGGCCGAAGAACAAAAATCGGTTCCGATCCCTCGCGTACGCGAGAATCAGCGGGAGAAACTGGTATGCGACGACGACGAATCGGCGGTAGGATCGAAACATCATCGCGATCTCCACCGTCCGGGCCGAAAGCGATGCTGTCGGGGGGACGGTTGCGGTCGGCTACGTCTCATCGGGATCCCGTCACGAGATGGGGATCTGTTGGCCGCCGTCGGCGTCCGATTTCGGCAGCGTGAGCGTGAGCACGCCCTTCTCGACTGTCCCCTCGGCGTCGGCTCCCGTAGCGTCGGGCGGTAACGGCAGCTCGGCGTCCAAAAACAGTGCCCGCTCTTCGGTGAGATATCGGAACTCTCGCGGAGTTTCCTTCTCGCGTCGAGCCTCGATATTCAGCCGCCCGCCGTCGATCGTCACGTCGATCGTCTCGGCGGTCACCCCCGGAAGATCGACGACGAGGAGGTACGCGTCGTCGTCTTCCAGCAGATCGGCGAACACCGCCTCCGGAAGGTCCTCAAGCGCCTCACGAAGTTGCATACTGCCCCGTACGGGCGCTCCCGCGTTAAAGGCCCCGGTGGCGGTCATTCGGGCCACCGACGACGCGTTATCGCTCCTCGCTTCGCGTTCCGCTCGTCACGTCGCCCTCGTACACGACGCCACGCTCGCCGTCGACGGTGACGACGGCTCCGTCTTCAAATCGGTTCGGGATCGTTACGCCCGAAACCATCGGCACGCCGAGTTCGCGGGCGACGACCGCGGGATAGCCGGTGAGCCCCGACTCGGCCGCGATAACTCCGGAGATCTTCGTCACTTCACCGTCGAACTCCCCCTCGAAGCCGGCCGGTAAGACGACGATCGAGTCGGACGGAACGTCGGCGAGATCGCCGTCGTCCGTTCGAACGATCGGGGCGGCCACCTGTCCCGTGACGACTCCGCGCCCGCTCGCGATCGTCTCGGCGACGACGTGCACTTTGAGCGTGTTTGCGACGTCCGTCTCCGGGAGGTCGCTCATCATTCCTGCGAGCACGACGATCGTGTCGCCGCTTTCGGCGACACCGGCCGAAACCGCGCTGTCGACAGCCGTCTCGAGGATATCGTCCACGTCGGCGGCGTAGGTGGCATACCGGGCGTCGACGCCCCAGGTGACCGCTAACTGCCGCCGGACATCGTCGTTCGGTGTCGCCGCGATAACCGGGACCGACGGCCGGAATTTGGCGGCTTTGCGCGCGGTGTATCCCGATTCGGAGACACACACAATCGCCGTCGCGTCAACGTCCCCTGCGAGGTACCGCGCCGATCGGGCCACGGCGTCGGTCCGGACGCCCGGTTCCGCCGGTGGAACGCGCCGGTCGCGCGTCTCGGCGTACTCCTCGCTCGCCTCGATCCGGTCGACGATGGTCGCCATCGTCTCGACGGCCCCGACCGGATACTCGCCGATTGCGGTTTCGCCCGAGAGCATCACCGCGTCGGTCCCGTCGAAGACGGCGTTGGCTACGTCCGACGCTTCCGCCCGGGTCGGTCGCCGCGAGTGAACCATCGAGTCGAGCATCTCGGTCGCGGTGATGACCGGAATCCCGGCTTCGACGCATCGGTCGATGATCTGCTTTTGGATGAGTGGAACATCCTCGAGCGGGCACTCGACGCCGAGATCCCCCCGAGCGACCATCACACCGTCCGCAGCGTCGATGATATCGTCGATGTTTTCGACGGCGGTCGACCGCTCGATCTTCGCGATGACAGGCGTGTTCTCCGCGCCGAACTCCTCTAGGGTGTCCGCGATCTCGTAGACATCGCCCCCGTCCTTGACGAACGACGCCGCGACGAGATCGACGCCGTGTTCGGCCCCGAGTCGCAGGCTCTCCCGATCCGCCTCGCCGACGAGTTCCAAATCGAGATCGACGCCGCGAGTGGTCACGCCCGATCGAGAGCCGAGTTCACCGCCCGAATCCACGCGGGCGACGACGGCGTCCCCGTCGAGACGCTCGACGGTCGTTTCGATCCGACCGTCGTCGAGCAACACCGTATCGCCCGCCTCGACGCCGGCGATCGAGTGGCTCAACCCGACCGTCGAGGAGGTGGCGGCGTCGCCCTCGACGAATCGAACCTGTGAGCCGGTTTCCAGCTCGATCGAGTCGTCCGTTTCTGCGGTCCGCACCTCCGGTCCGCGCAGATCGAGCATGATCCCGAGCGGCTTTTCGATCTCTCGATCGACGGCCCGGACGCTCTCTATGAGTTCGACTCTCGCTTCGGCCGTCCCGTGGCTCGCGTTCAACCGCGCGATAGACATCCCCGAATCCGCCAGTCGATGGATCGTCGCTCGGTCCGAGGACGCCGGCCCGAGCGTCGAGACGATTTTGACGTTTCGCATACCCTCCTCTCGTCCGAGTAGGTACAAAAATCCGGCTTCCGAGCGTTCCGTGAGAGTCGTCCGCGTTTATTCTCCGTAGCGGGTGATCGCGTCGAGTTCGGCGGGATCGACGTCTTCGAACGCGTCTCGGGCGATGACGCGTTTGTGGACCTCGTCCGCCCCGTCGACGAGGCGGAACTGGCGGACGCTCTCGTAGAAATCGGAGATCGGCAAGTCCTTCCCGATCCCGTTGGCGCCACAGAACTGCAGCGCCGTGTCGATCGCCTCCTGGGTGGCGTTCGCCGTAAACACCTTCGCCATCGAGACTTCGATTCGGGCCTCCCCGCCGGCGGCGATCTCGTCGGCGGCCTGACGGACGAGCGCCCTCGCGGCCGACAGCTGAATCTGGTGTTCGGCGATCTCGTGGCGCGGCACCTGCTTTTCGGCGAGCGTCGATCCGAACGCCTCCCGTTCTGACATGTACGCCTTCGCGATATCGAGCGAGCGCTGGGCCATCCCGGAGTATCGCATGCAGTGGGTCAACCGGGCGGGACCGAGCCGTTCTTGGACGTGTTTGAACCCGTTGCCCTCCTCGCCGAGGAGGTGCTCCTCGGGAACGCGAACGCCGTCGAACTTGATCTCGGCGTGCCCCTTCTGTTCGATCGACGGGCCGAGATGGGGAATATTTCGGACGATGTCGACGCCCTCAGCGTCCGACGGCACGAGAAACACCGAACAGCCCTCGTAGGGATGGGCGTCCATATCCGTCCGGGCGAACACGAGCAGGATGTCGGCCTGAATCCCGTTCGTCGTCCACCATTTGTGGCCGTCGATAACCCACTCGTCGCCGTCCTTCTCGGCTGTCGTCTGCAACATCTTCGGGTCGGAACCGCCGCCCTGTATCGGTTCGGTCATGCCGAATCCCGAGGCGATCTCGCCGTCGACGAGCGGTTTGAGGTACTCCTCTTTTTGCAGTTCGGATCCGTGCATCTCCAGGAGATGCATATTCCCCTCGTCGGGCGCGTCGACGCGCATGGCGACCTGTCCGAGGATGCTTCGTCCGGCTTCCTCGAAGGTCGGTAACACGTCGCGGAAATCGTACCCCATGCCGCCGTACTCTTCGGATATTTGGGGGGCGTAGACGCCGTACTCGCGAGCGGTCTCGCGGAGCGTTTTGACCGTGCTTTCGGAAACGGACATACCGCCGGCGAGCTCTCGCTCTTTCGGGAGGACGACTTCCTCCATCAGCTCGTGTGCGCGCTCGGCCAGTTCTACGGCCTCCTCGGAATCGTTGTACGATAACATACGGCCGAGTACCGCCCTTGCGGTAATAAACATGTGGCACTCGTCTCACATTGTTAGCTTCAGTAGGGACGTTCGGACAACGCGGTAAATCCGGGTCCGGGCCGTTCCCTACGCCAGGTCACAGTTCTATCCGGGCTAATTCGAGTTCCAGCTCCGAGACGTGGTCGTTGTACGCGTCGACGAACCCTCGAAAGCGCGGCGCGTACTCGCGAACGTCGCTCGCCGACGGCGGCCCGTACTGCGAGAGGAGATAGATACCGCCGGAGCCGCCGGCGCGGAGATACGACACGCTGTCGTGCTCCCGTTTCAACTCCCACCGCGTCGAGTCGACGCGCGCGGTGAACGTCCCGTAGTCGCTCCCTTCGTACCGGTGGAGTTCGCCCGCCATCCGGTCACAACAGGTTCGGATTCGCTCGACGATCCGGTCGCGTTCGGCGGCGACACCGTCGGTCGTTTCGACGGCCGGAAAGTCGTCTTCGATCCCGTCGAAGAATCCATCGAGCGTCGCGACGTACTCGTTGTACGCCTCGATAAACGCGCCGTAGTCCGCGAGCGCGCGTGACAGCGGCTCCGGTTCCGCCGGTCGCTGGGTCGAGACGACGTACGTTTCGCCGCCGCCGCGAGGTTCGTACAGGAGAAATTCGAGATCGCCCGACTCGTACTTGACCGTCCACTCGCCCCGATCGGTCGAAAACGATCGTCGACCGTAATCGCCCCCCTCGAGCCGGGCGAGGCTGTAGGCGACTCCTCCGGCGTGATCTTCGATCGCCGTGAGTATCTCCTGGCGCCGCTCGGTCACCGCAGCAACGTCCGTCACATCGATGGCTAGCTCCGACAACTGCGTCATTGACGGGACGACGCACGCTGAGGGGATAACGTATCTGGCTCGGTTC
>CAYQWI010000066.1:7864-8290 GCA_964421165.1 uncultured Natronomonas sp. | reverse complement strand
CCGCTGGCCCGGAAACGGCGAGGAGAACTGCATCGACTTCTACCGATTACTATATCCTGAAAAGTGGGATGCGAGCAAAGTTTTATTCTATACTATCGAGACCTATAGATTACATCGGAGAGTAATGTGAGCAGCGACCAATCGAATTCGCTCGAAGGACTGTCGCAAACAGATAGCGGTGAGTTCGATAGGATCGACGTCTTGCTCGTGGACGACGATCAGGACTTCGTTTCGCTCGCATCGGCACTGCTCGAAAGCGAGAACGAACGAATCGAAACGACGACCCACACGAACCCACTGGGTGCGCTCGATCGGACCGATCTCGCCGAGATCGACTGTATCGTGAGCGATTATCGAATGCCCGAGATGAACGGGATCGAGTTCCTCGAAACGGTCCGTGAGGAGTATCCGGAGCTTCCGTTTATC
>CAYQWI010000066.1:0-7854 GCA_964421165.1 uncultured Natronomonas sp. | reverse complement strand
CGGCGAACCGAATCGAGAACCTGGTGCTGCAGTACCGAACTCGGCAGCGATGGATCCAAAGACAGGTTCTCGATACGCTATGCCAGTCGGTACTCAAAACGGTGCTGAGCGAGCGGACGCGGGAGGCGATCGAACAGGGCGTCTGCGACCGTCTCGCTGCCCTCGATCTCTATTCGTTCGCCTGGATCGGCGAACGGGACCTGCAGTCGGGAGCCGTTCGGCCCCGTGCGTGGGCGGGCGATGATGAGTTCATCGATTCGGTGTCGTTCTCCGTAGACCGCGATCCACCACGGAGCGTCGAAGAGCGTGCACTCACAACCGGGGAAAGACGGATCGAGTCGGGGTTTTCGGAATCCGGACGGTGGCACTCGGAAGCTGAACGTCACGGGTTCGAAGCCGCTCTCGGGCATCCGATCGTCCACGAAGATATCCCCTACGGGGTGTTGGGGGTGTACACCGAGCGATCGAACGCGTTTTCCTCCGAGGAGTCGAGCGTGCTCGGCCTGATCGCCGATCTCACGGCGTTTTCGGTCGGCGCCAACGAGCGCCGACGCGGCGACACCAGCCGGCAGATCATCGAGGTCGAGTTCGCCGTCGAAGACACCGACCTCCCGTTCGTACGGATCGCTTCCACGCTCGGGGGTACGGTCCGCTTCGTACAGACGGCGTATCGTTCCGACGGTACGGGACTCACGCTGTATTCCGTCGCGGACGCGTCCCGAGAGCAGTTGTCCGAACTGGACGCGCTACTCGATCTCGACGTCGCTCGGGTATCCGACCGGACGGGAGCGGAAAGCGAGATCGCGATCGTTTCGTCGGATCCGTGGTGGCGTGAACTCATCGATTTATACGGTGCGAACATCGCCGCCGCGGTCGCCGACGGGGAGGGTGCAACGCTTCTGATCGAGCTTCATCCGAATTCGGACGTTCGGTCAGTCGTCAGCAGTATCGAAGAGCGATATCCGGGTGCCGAGCCCGTGGCTCGTCGCGAACGGACCCGGTCGGAGCGTTCGATCGACGATCTCGAACCGCTGCTTAAAGAGCGTCTGACGGATCGACAGCGGGACGTCCTGACGACGGCGTATCACGCGGGGTATTACGAATGGCCACACGAGGCATCGAGCGAGGAAGTGGCCGAACTGCTGGGGATTACGCAGCCGACGTTCGCCGAACACTTCTGGACGGCGCAGCGACGGATCGTCGAACTGTTCCTAGAAACGGAAGAGAGCAAAGAGACAGATTAGCCGCGAGGGGCCCTAACCCGATATTGAAAGGGTATCCGGTGTGAGACGGCTCCCTTTACATCTAGTGCTCACCACTATGCGGTATTCGGACGTCCGATTATTCGATGTTCGAAACGCTTAGGACGTTCCTGTCTGGGGGCGAAAACACGACCGCGGAAACGGAAATCGAAGGGACCGACGGCACGAAAAACGAGACCGCTGGAGACACCACGAACGGTACGCCGGGACAGACAGAGACAGTCAAGCGGGGGTGGGATGCCGACGCGGGTGCTGGGGCAACGAACGATCCTCGGACGCGACCGGCAGCTAGCTCGGAAACGCCGCCGTCACAGCGAATGGCACCGGACGGCGGACGGATGACTTCGGACGGTGGGGTTCAGACGGCGCCACAACAACCCGCGGAAACCGATCCTCTGGATGACCTTCGAGCGGACGAAAGCAAAGTCGTCATAGAGCGTCATCGGCTCGAAGACCTTCAGGGATCGACGCAGGAACTCGTCGCGGCGGCCGAACAGATCGCCGAAAGTACGGACGAGGTCAACGGCGTCGCCGCCGAACAGGCCGAGAACATGGAAGTCGTGACCGAGGAGGCGGCCGATCTGAGCGCGACCGTCGAGGAGATCGCCTCGAGTGCGGATCAGGTGCGTGCCGAAAGCCAGACGGCGCGTGAGCTGGCCGAGGAAAGTCAAAAAGCCGCCGACGAGGCGATCGATGCGATGGACGCTGTCGACGACGCGGCCGGCGAGGTCGCCGAAGATATATCGACGCTTCAGAACCGCATGGATCGGATCGACGAGTTCGTTGCCGTGATCCAGGATATCGCCGACCAGACGAATCTGTTGGCGCTGAACGCTTCGATCGAGGCGGCTCGCGCGGGGGAGGCCGGTGAGGGGTTCGCCGTCGTCGCCGACGAAATCAAGTCTCTCGCCGAGGAGACGCAAGAACAGGCTATCGAGATCGAAGAGACGTCGAGCGATATCAAATCCAGCACGAACGAGACCGTCAAGAGTATCGATCAGGCGAACGAGAGCATCGAGGACGGCCTCGAAAAGATCGACACCGCGATCGAGAGTCTCAACGAGATCGGCGACGCCGTCACGGAGATCAACGACGGCATCGAGGAGGTCGCGGACGCGACCGACGAACAGGCCTCCAGCACCGAAGAGATCGCCGCGATGACCGACGAGGCGACCGACGATGCCCGGCTGATGGCCGACGAGATCGACGAGCTGGCCGCCGCCAACCAGGAACAGACCGCCAAAGTGACCGAGATCGCGGATCTCGTGGAGACGTTCAGCGAGGAGTTCGATGCGGACGTCGAGATGGCGACCGAACCATGAGCGAGACCGACACCACACAGGTCCTCAAGTTCGCGCTCGGAGCGGAGGATTACTGTGTCGATATCAGCTATATCGCCGAAATCGTCGACGGTGACGGCATCACTGCGATACCGGATTCCGATCCCCACGTGGAGGGCGTTATGGATCTTCGCGGGCGGACGACGACGGTCGTCAACCCGTGTGAGGTACTGGACACGGATTCGACGGGGGCTGAGGAGGTGGTTGCCGACGGCGGTGTCGATCAAAACCGGATCGTCGTGCTCGACTCGGAGACAGTCGGTGCCGATAGTACCACCGGCTGGGTGGTCTCCGATGTCAAAGAAGTCATGGAGGTCTCCGAGGAGTCACTCCAGGCGGGGAACGTCGGGGATACGGATCTCCTTCGAGGCGTCATCAAGGAAGACGACGGGTTCACGCTGTGGGTCGACCCCCACGAGCTAACGGCGTAGGAACCGGGCGGGACCGGATTACCGATCGGATCGGACGGACACACAGGCTGACCAAACACATGTCAACCGAGGATACGGAAATAACACCGCTGAAGCAGACACACAGAGGCGAGAACCGGAGCGTTACCGAAACCGGGCCCGAATCCGAATCGATACGCGTACTACACGTCGACGACGAGTCGGGCGTTACTGAAATAACGAAAGCCTTTCTCGAGGAGGATCACGACGACATGGTCATCGAGACCGAAACTGATCCCTACGCAGCGATGGAGCGGATTCGCTCCGACGGCGTACGGATCGACTGCGTCGTCAGTGATTACCGGATGCCCCAAATGGACGGACTCGAGTTACTGGACGCCATCCGTGAGTACGACGCCGAACTCCCGTTCATTCTGTTCACGGGGCGGGGAAGCGAAGAAATCGCGGCCGAGGCGATCGAGTCGGGGGTGACCGACTATCTCCAGAAAGGCGGCACGGAGGTGTACTCGGTTCTGTCGAACCGGATCGAGAACGTGGTCGAAAACTACCGGAAGCAACGGGAAATCGACCGGATCCACGAGCGCTATCAGGCCCTGATAGAGAACGGATCGGATATCGTCTGTGTTCACGAAACGGACGGTACGATCCAGTATATGAGTCCATCCGTCGAAGGGGTCCTCGGATTCGATCCCGATCGTTTCATCGGTGAGAACGTCTTCGATTTCGTCCATCCGGACGACTACGACCGAGTGACCGGACGGTTTTCCGGTCTACGATCCGATGAGGAGGTAACCGAGATACGGTCACGGTTTCGGTGCCGAAACACGGCGGGCGAGTGGCGATGGATCGAAGCGGTGTTCGCCGACGAACGGACGGCCGCCCTCGACGGGTTCGTGGTCAACGCGAGAGACGTAACCGAGCAGGTGGCGCGCAAAGAGCGGCTGAAGCGACAAAACGACCTGTTCGAGGCCGTCGAAGAACTCGCCTCCGTCGGAGGATGGGAGTACGACGCCCGCACCGAGACGCTTTATTGGACCGACGAGGTTCGACGGATCCGTGACCTCCCCCCGGAGTACGAACCGACTCTGGATGAGGCGATCGAGTTCTATCATCCCGAGGATCGACCGCGGGTCAAAAGAGCCATCGAAGCAGCGCTGACGCGGGGCGAATCGTTCGAGTTCGAGTGTCGACTCCGAACCGCCGACGGTGAACTGCGATGGGTCCATAGCTACGGAGCGCCGAAGCGAGATGACGAGTCGATCGTTCGGGTACAGGGCGCCATCGTCGATATCACCGAGCGGAAGGAACGTGAACGCGAACTCCGGACGTTCCGGACGGCGGTCGAAAACGCGGGGCATGCGATCTACTGGACCGACCCCGACGGAAGGATCGAGTACGCGAACCCCGCCTTCGAGGAGACGACCGGCTACGATCGCGAAGAGGTCATCGGCGAGCCCTCGAGTATCCTCAAATCGGGGATCCACACCGACGCGTTCTACGAGCAACTGTGGGAGACGATCATCTCGGGTGAGACTTGGGAGAGCGAAATAATCAACGAGCGGAAGGACGGCGAGCGTTACACCGTCAACCAGACGATCTCTCCGATCACTGACGAGGGGGAAATCCAACGACATATCGTAGTCAATCAGGATATCACCGACCGAAAAGAACAGCGGAGACAGCTGAACGACCTTTTCGAGACAA
This sequence comes from uncultured Natronomonas sp., assembly GCA_964421165.1. Lineage (GTDB taxonomy): Archaea > Halobacteriota > Halobacteria > Halobacteriales > Haloarculaceae > Natronomonas. The sequence continues at coordinate 3,138 of CAYQWI010000066.1, read as the reverse complement.
CCCGCGAGTTACTCCGAGGCGAGACGCCGACGGCGGTCGCGACCACCGCTGTCGAAGCGGCCCGTGACGTGCTCGGACTGTCGATCAGCGGTATCCACCTGTATGACGCGGATCGAGACGCCCTCGTCCCGACCGCAACGACGGACGAAGCGACCGAAGTCATCGGGGAGATACCGACGTTCGAGCCGAACGAAAGCCTGGCGTGGAAGGCCTTCGAGAGCGGCGACGAGGCGATCTATGACGACGTCCAAGCCGATCCGAACGTGTACGATCCGGAAACGGAGATACGCAGCGAGTGTTACCTCCCGCTGGGGGAGCACGGCGTCTTCCTCGCCGGATCGACGGATCCCAAAACGTTGGACGATCGGATGGTCTCGCTGGCACGGATCCTCGCAGCGAACGTCGAGGCCGCGCTCGATCGACTCGACCGTGAAATCGAACTGCGGGAGACTTCCGAACGGCTCCATACGATCATCGAACATACTCCCGACGCGCTGTTCGTCCTCGACGACGACGAACGCATCGTCGAAGTAAACGAGCGGGCGTGTACCAGCCTCGGATACGAACGCGAGGAACTGCTCGGTATGCGCCGTCCGGGGATCGGCTCAACGACCGCTACCGAAGATTTCGGGGAGCCTACCGATCCCCTCGCGCCGTTACGGGAGGAACCCGATACGGTCCTCACGAAGGAGGGGAAACACCGCCGCAAAGACGGTTCGGAGTTCCCCGTTCGGGTTCGTATTACGCGGATCGAACACGGGGGCGAAGGGCGGTTCCTTGCGATCGCACGCGATATTTCCGAAGTCGAGACGAGAAAACAGCAGCTACAGCGCCAAAACGAGCGCCTCGAAGAGTTTGCCGGTATCGTCTCCCACGACCTTCGGAACCCGCTAAGCGTTGCTCGAACGGGCGTTGAACTCGCCCGCCGGAGGGAGGGCGGATGTGATGACACGCTCGAGAAGGTCGAACACGCCCACGAACGAATGGAGGCGCTGATCGACGACCTGTTGATGTTCGCTCGCAACGGACAACCGATCGACGAGGAAACGGTCGATCGACTCGAGTTATCCGACGTCGTCTCCCGCGGATGGGGGCTCATTTCGACGGATAACGCGGAGCTGTGTCTCGAAGACGACACCACGATCGTCGCCGACGAGTCCCGGCTCCGACAGCTCATAGAGAACCTCGTTCGGAACAGTGTCGAGCACGGCTCGACTAGCAGTCGGACAGGATCTGACGACAGCGTGGAACACGGAACGCCGGATAACCGGACGGACTCGGACGAAGGGGTCACGATCCGGGTTGGGGCGCTCCCGGACGGGTTCTATATCGAGGACGACGGCCCCGGCATTCCCGAATCCGAGCGCGAGGACGTTTTCGACCCCGGCTATACAACCCGTGAGGACGGAACCGGATTCGGGCTCGGTATCGTCCGAAACGTCGTCGATGCACACGGCTGGACCGTCACGATCACCGAGTCGGCGGACGGTGGCGCACGCTTCGAGATCACCGACGTCGAAACGACGATGTCGAATCGAGGGATCGATCGTCGTTAACGGTCCCAGATTTGAACTTTACCGAAATTCGTCCATCAAAATAGAAGAAAGATTTAATGTATATCGAAAGTTATCGAATCATCTGAAAATGAATCGTCTCATCGATCGGTTCGCAAACGCATCTCCCACCCTGTATATCGATCCGGATGCATGCGTCGCTCCGGTCTATGAGACGATGGACCAACTATTCGAGGATCAGCCGGTCACGGTTTCCGGCGGTTCGTCCGATCAACCCGACGATATCGTGGTCGTGCGGGACGGGGAGGTCGTCGCCTCCTCGTCAGCCGATGAGCTCCTCGAGTCGGTGCTTTTGATCAACTCCGACGTGTACATCTCCGGATCGAGAAGCCTCACCGAGACGGAGTTCCCGGAGGCACTGAAAGCGCTCGAGGAGACGCCGTTTCGACTCCGTGGCTATCCGAAATCTGATTCGGAGAAACTGCTTCTCATTACGGTCTCCAGAGCGATCGAACGGCTCGCTTACGGGACCGGGGAGGGGACGCTACGGGTCGGCGTCCAGCAGCTTTCACGTCTGGTCGACGAACCGGGAACGTATCGCGTGTACGAACGGCTGTGTGAAACTGATCTCGACGTACACGTCTACGGGGTCGAGGACACACAACTGCCGGCGGAACTCGATCTCACTGCCCACACCGGCACCTCACAGTTCTACCGTGACTGCTGGTTCGTCGTCTTCGAACCGCCGTCGTCGAACGGGCGATCCGCCGGATTGTACGCGATCGAGCGGGAACCCAACCACTGGGAAGGGTTCTGGACGTTTCGGCCACAACGTGTCGGATCGATCTCCCGTACAATCGAGGACTCGACCGCGGCAGCGTCGGACTGATCTCACAGGGGTAGCTGCGACCGACGATCCCTCGATGACCGGCTAATACGACTCCTTCCGCCGAGCTCGGGGCCTCGGATGTCTACTCTCTGGAGCGCACCATAGAACTATGGCCGCACTTTCACCTGTTGACCCAACCGATTAAGCCGGTCTGTACTCATTTTGTAACGATGCCCGAAACCACCATTCAAACGATCAAGCGGATGCTTGAAACGTCGATCGAGGAGACGGAAGATCCGGAATATCAGATTCAAACTTGAACGGGCTCTCCAACTCGTTACATCGGTTGAAGACAAGCATGTCGAAACACACGAAACGTTGGAGGACGCAGAAGTGACATCCTCCTCGCCGTAAACGGAGAGGGATCTTCGATCCCTCAGGCAGTCGGGCTACGCCCGACGACGGCGAGGCTTCCCGTACCGCACGTGGGATATTTGCCGGTCTACGACACCACCTGTTCTCTCGTGGTGAACGTCCCGCTCCCGCGGTCGAACAGGTGTACCGATGGCTGTGTCGTTCGAAAGGCGCTCTGCGCCTTTCGTGATGACGAGAGACCGGCGGTCTCTCGAACCACCACACAGCCGTTACTCCTATCCTCACCGTGAGGACTCGGAGTTATCTTCTGACGCATATTCTCCGCCCCGTTGCAATCTGCGTTGGCTACCAACTCACACGACGAACAGACGTACAGGCCGCGTTCGACACGGTTCGACTTCGTATCGTCCCCACACCGTG
>CAYQWI010000065.1:0-8428 GCA_964421165.1 uncultured Natronomonas sp. | reverse complement strand
GCGAAGGCGCGCTGGTAGTGTAGTGGTATCACGTGACCTTGCCATGGTCACAACCTGGGTTCAAATCCCAGCCAGCGCATTTCTGTGGCGAACTACTCCGACAGCGATGCCGAGCGATAGCGAGGCCCGCTGTCGAACACGTGAGCCGCGAAATCGTCCGGAATTTGAACCCTGGAAGTCGCAGCGCCGACCGGAGGGATGCGACCATCTTCCTCCGGTTCAACTCCCTACCAGCGCAGTTCTCCGAATTCAAATTCGTGAGCGACCGCGAGTGATAGTATCCGACCTGCCGGTTAGGATTCGTCCTCCGAATCAGAGCGCTCAGCCAGCCGCTTCGCCGCGTATCCAGCACCCAAGATGGCGCTCACACCGCTTACGACACCCAGCCCAGTCTGATCTTCGATCGGTTCGACATCGATACCGTCGTCCTCTCCAGTTACGTTCGTACTGGACTCGTCGGCTCCGTGCTCGGACTGGTTTGAGACAGGCTCGTCATCGTCATCGTCATGGTCGTCGGGATCACCATCAGCCGACTCCCGATCCTTCCCGTTTCGCCCTTCATCACTGTTCTCGTCGGTCGACGGAGGGTCGCCAGTTTCGTTATCTCCGGCATCCCCGTCTTCAACTCCGTCGTTCCCCTCGTCCGCCGCCGCTTCCTCGACCGTTATAGCATCGGTCGCCTCGTCCGCTTCGGTGAACGCACCGATCTCATACGTATCGGGCTCCCAAACCTCCGTTTCGATGGCGTCGAAGACGACGGTCTCGGTTTCACCGGAGGCGAGTTCGAGCTCCGTTTGTGCTTCGGTTTCATCGTCGATTCTGAGTTCGACAGTCTCGATCCGGGTTTCGACCGCTTGGTTCTCCACGGTGATCGTGGCCTCGAACGGTTCCCCCTGAGCGACGGACGGCGTTTCAATGCTGAGATCCAGCACGACAACACCACCGTCCGAATCGTCGCTATCGATTTCGACGGGGGCGTAGACACCGTCCTCTGAGAGCTCGATTTCGAGGCTGTCGGCGTCGAACGCCTCGACCGTCGACCACTCGTCACCGTCGTGATGCCACAGTTCCACCCCGTCTCCATCCACGTCGGCTTCATCGCACTCGAACGTTGCCTCGAGCGAGTCGGCGTCTTCGATCTCGGTTCCGTCCCCGACTGCTCGGTTGCCCTCCGGAAATTCGGGAAGGTCGGCTTGCCGTATGGTGTCCAGCGAAAGCTCCTCCTTTTCGAACGCGAACGTGGTATCGTCACCGATTCGGAGCCCACTCGCCGTGAGCCGGTTCCCATCTCTCGCATCGACCTGTACGCCGTCGTTGGTACGGATCGTCACATCGACGAGCGTCTCGCTATCGCCGCGAAGGAGAATACCCTCCCCCGCGTTGTTCTCTATCAACGCATCCTCGATCGTGTTCGAACCGCCATCCATCGATCTAATCCCCGGCCCGTCATTATCGGCGATGGTGAGATTCTGGAACGTGTTCCCGAACACGTCGATACCGGTATTGATCCCTTCCCCACCGTTTCCGGTCACAGCTACATCGGTGAACTCACACCCTGAGACGATATCGTGGAAGGTAAAACCGCGACCGTTCTCGGAGACAGTGAGACGGTCGCCGATCACGTCGTGTACCTCGTATAGATAGATACCGGAACCGTCGTTTCCGTTCGCCGCGACGTTTCTGAGTTCCGATCCGTCTGCGGTGAAAAGATAGATTCCCGTTACGCAGTCCGCCGCAGTGACGTTGTCTAAAACCGCCGACGTGAACCACTCCCGGATCCTCCCGAGACTGATTCCTGTCTGCCAGTTTTCGACCTGCAGATCGCGGATCGTGACGTTTTCAGCAGCATCGTCTGACCCTCGGTGTTCCGGCCCGGCGACCTGAATCCCCGTTCCTTTCCCGTCACCGCTGATCGTGTGTCCATTGCCCTCGATCGTCACGTCGCTCGATCGAATCCATACACATACATCGATGCCCGAAACGTCGTACTCACGCGCCTCACCGTCGAAATCTGCGACGACTTCGTACTCGCCCGGTTCGTCGATAATCGTAGGAGAGTCAATCTGATTCGCAGTCGGGTCATCGGCGACCGGCGCGTAAATACCGTCTTCGGTGAGCGTGTCATCGATAGATCCATCAGCGTCGTAGGACTCGGTCGTCACCCACTCGTCACCGTCGTATCGCCACAGCTCGACTTCGTCTCCCTCCACGTCGTCTTCGTCGTACGTCAGTATCACGTCGACCTCGTCGACGTCCTCGATCTCGACGCCGTCGCCGACGGACGCTACGTCTTCGGGGAGATCGGGGAGATCATCTTGGTCGATTGCGTCGAGAGACAGGGCCTCCTCGCTGAACGCGAACTCGGCGGTATCGCCGACCTCCAACTCCTCCGCAGTCAGTCGGGATCCCAGTTGAGAATCGCTGCCGGCGCCTTCGACCTGCCGACCGTCGTTGTTGCGAACCGTGACGGTTTGCGTTTCAACAAAGCTCTCCACCACGCTAATCCCCGCTCCGCCGTTGTCCTCGATAACCGCATCTTGAATACTCGCCCCGCTGCCATCCTGAGCGGAAAATCCTGCGCCACCGTTTCCAGCGATAGTGAGATCCGTGAACGTATTATCGTACACATCGATACCGGTTTCGATGCCCCCGGAATCGTTGTCAGTCACGGTTATATCGGTGAACTCGGAATCCCACACGAGATCATGAAAGAGGATACCGAGACTGCCGTTTTCTGAGGCAGTAACGCTCTCAAAGACGTGGGTATCCGTCTCCCATAGATAGATTCCGTGACTACCGTTTCCGTTAGCGGTCACGTTCCGAAGCTCTGAACCGTCCGCCATAAAGAGGAAGATGCCAAGCCCATCGTTATTTTCGACCACCACATCTTCGAGAGTTGCTTCGACTTCCCACTCTCGATTGCTTCCGAGAGAGATCCCAGTCCCCCAGCTTTCGACCTGAAGATCGTGAATCACGATGTTCTCGGCGGCGACGTCCGACCATCGATGCTCCGGCCCGGCGACCTGAATTCCCCTTCCCTCCCCATCGCCGCTGATCGTGTATCCGTTGCCGTCGAGAACCACGTCGCTCGATCGGATCCAGATACACGCCGGTTCGTATAGGTCGTCGTACTCCTGTGCCCCCTCGTCGATGTCGGCGACGATCTCGTACTCACCGGGCTCGTCGATAACCGTACAGGAATCGATGGGGGTCTCGTGTCCGGAGACGGTGCCGACGAATGCGCTCGACGCTGCACCGACTGTGAGACCAGTTAAAAAGGTACGTCTCGAGGAAGTCATGTGGTCTAAACAGCATGCATGAATCCGATAAGTAACCCACAAACCGTTCACAAAAGTAGGAAAATGATATACGATTTAAAATATTCATCCCGAAAAGTAAGATACACATATCCGTCGACGGCAAGGGATTTCCAAAGCGATCGATGGCGAGTGACACGATAGTATCCAGAGACGTTATCTGTGTCACTTCAGACATCGGCACACGTCGCAGCAAGGTTGAAACGGACTATCAGATAGCTAACAAAGTGTCGTGAGGTCGATTCGACCGACCCCCGTCATGACGACACGGGTGAGTGGTTTTTCATAGATGGTCGACTATCTAAACGTATGACAGTCGTTGCACTACTGAGTGTCGCACCGGTAACCGAAGACAGCATGGCCGGCGAAGTAGCCGCGGCCGTCGAGGCGCTCGACGAGTTCGACGTGTCGTACGAAACAAATCCGATGGGGACCGTCATCGAAGCCGACGATATCGACACGCTGCTCGCGGCAGTCGGGGCAGCCCACAAAGCTGTCGACGGCGATCGGGTAAGCACCTTCTTAAAAGTCGATGACAAGCGGACGACGGATCAACGAGCGCGAGAGAAGGTCGACGCCGTCGAACGGGAACTCGGGCGGGAAGCAAAGCGGGAGCGATAGGCAACCGAAAGGGGTTACGAGCGAGGCAAGGAAAAGGCATATCCCCGGCCCCCCGTATCTTCGGACATGAGCACGCCCCCTGGCGAGTATTACACGGAAGAGCGGTGGAACAACTGGTTAGACAGACTCCGTGAAGAGGAGATCGATCCCGAAAGCGACGACTCCGCACGGCTGTTTTTCAACCTGCTGGACGACGCGACGATCGCCATCGCCAAGGTCGTCACAGATTACCAAGACGGCGAGTTCGAAGACGCGGACGCGGCCGTCGAAGAACTCGGGCGAATTCGAGAGATCGTTCTCTCGGAGGTCGAATTCGAGGACGAAGAAAAACAAACGCTGGTCGAAGGCATTCAGACCTCCCTCGTCTGTGCGTTCTACGCGGCCGAAGAGTACATCGTCGGCGGGCCCGCGGCCGACGGGACGATAGAGGAGTACATCCGAGCCGCCACCGCGGCCGAAGTGGACGAAGAGGATCTCGACGCCGCGCTGGCCTACTGTGTGCAGGCCGGCACGCTCGTCATCGACGGCGAGGAGTTCGGCCTCGACATCGCCGAGGAGATCGAGTACGGATACGTCGCAGACTGGGTCAACGGGATCGACTCGCTGGGGCACGCGCTGGCCGACCCCGAACTCGTCGAAGAGGACGAATAAGGCGTACGTTTTTATTCGGGACGGCCGTTGTCCGGATATGAATTTTGAGGAGGACGAACGCGCACAGTCCGTCCTCGTTGGTGCGATCTTGCTGTTTGCGATCCTCATTATCGCGTTTTCGTCGTATCAAGCGTTCGTCGTCCCGAACCAAAACGCCGAGGTGGAGTTCACTCACAGCCAACAAATCGAAAACGAATTCTCCGACTTTCGCAGCAACGTCGTCAACGCGATCGAAAGTACCGATGAACGCTCGACGAGCTTTACACTCGGAACACAGTATCCGGCGCGGCTACTCGCGTTGAACCCGCCAGCACCGGCAGGAACATTATCGACTACCGAAGCCAGACCCATAGAGCTTGATGGGGCCGATCTCGTGGATGTCTGTGGAACGGATGATGCGACGACACGGTCGTTAGTGTATGAGCCGGGATATAACGAGCATCGAAGCGCTCAATCAACCGTCTACGAACACGCGTTCGTCGGAACGACATTTCGTGACGGCGAATCGGTTTCACAACCACAGCGCGTGATCCAAGATGACCGAGTGGACTTGCAGCTGATAACTGGTGACATCTCCGAAAGTCGAACAGGATCGTTCGGCATCGATATCAACGCCACTCACCGGTACACTCACGACGAAGAGATAACCGCTCTGACGATTCCGAGCCGGTTTGATAACGAGACGTGGGAAAATCAAATACTAAGCGACCAGGAGAATATCGAGAGCGTTGAAGATGTCGGCGAGGAACGTATCGAGATCACACTCGACGAACCACTCACAGTGTCGTGTGCAGTCGTCGGATTAAACAGTGAGCCAGCATTCACGCCACCACCGACGGACCCGGAGCCAGAAGACCCAGGAGAAGTCGTGGAGGCGGAGTCTCTGTTCGACACGCGATGGATTGAACGAAATGGCGTTGATATCGAGGACCCCCGCGTTGAGGCAAAACCAGGGGAAACAGATGTGAATCTGACGATGCGAGCCGTCGAACGGGAAACTGAAGTACGAATTCAAGATGCTACGGTCGACTTCGCCATAGAGGGAAGTCTCGATATTTTCGACCAGACAGAGCCACAGGGTGATACAACCGACGGGAATGGAGAGCAATTTTTTGAACTGGATATTAACGACGAGGCACCACTCGGAGAGCAATCGCAGGTATATACCACCGCAGGTGATGACAGCGACGTTGTCACAGTCGAAGTGATCGGGTTTGCCGTTGATATTATTAATACAAACTCGCCCGTAGAGGAAGGAGAGACAGTCGAAGTCACCGCAGAAATCGAAAACACAGGATCCCAAGAGGACACACAAAATATCGAGTTACTCGACTTCGGCGGAACTGTCGTCGACAGTGAGAGTGTCACAATTCCCGGAGAAGACAGCACAACGGTCGAACTTGAATGGGCGACTGAAGCGGGCGACGCCGGAACCGGCGACATTACCGTACGGAGCGAGGACGATGAGGATACAGAAGGTGTAACGATCGACACCTCGGACGAAGAGCCGCCCGAATTTACGACAATCGAGATTACGTCGAGTGGACCAGGCAACAACAACAATCAGCTCACTTTTGCGTATGAGACGACTGCGGATGCGACCGGTGTGACACTGTTCGCTGAATCGACCGCTGGAACGCAGTTAGTCAATGATCCGAACGCACCACTGAATACGGCAGGAGAGACGTATACGTTCGGGAATGTCAACATGAACAATCAGGATATAAACATCGAAATGACCGTCGAGGACACTGATGGGAATTCCCGGTCTTGTAGCGGGTCGATCACGACCCAAGCTGGTACACTGACGGACGCCGGGATGACGTGTGAGACCGACTAATAAGAATTCGAGAGCTCTGAATGATCTTAAATAACCTCTCGAGAATCACGCGGAATTCGTAAACGTATCCAACTTCTCAACGATCTTCGCGTACACATCCGGCGCACAGTACCAGCCAGCCTCCAACATCTCATCGATAGTGTCCCGCGCGATCTCTGGATCAAACACATCTCGTTTCGCCAGTAATAAAACTAGATACGCCGTCCCTCGCGTATCGATGCTTTCCGTCGTAGCCACGTCGCGTCCGTAGGCTTCGTCCATGACGGCTGTACCGTCTCGGTTCTTGGCGCACGTAAGAACTGACACGTCAGCCTCGCTAAGTCGGTCGTTTTTCTGTAACCGTCTGAACGTGTCTGTCTCCTCGACAGTGACGACCTCGAAAACATCGTCCTCGACGAGACGTTCGATCCGTCGAGCGTCAGGATAGCCCTCATCGACACCGATCTCCACGGTTTCTTTATAAACAGGACGTGGGATCAATCGCGGTCGATCCAGTTCATCGAGGATCGATAGCTGTTCGGCCTTCGCGAGGTATATAAGCGGTGACGCGTCGAAGATCCACATTCACAGCGCCTCAAGGTCGTCTTCGAGATGGCCTCCGCCGACCCACGTAACGTCACGTTCGTTCGCTAGTTGAGCGAAATCCCACACTGACATCTCGGCCCGTTCGGCCGCCTTGCTGAACGTTATCTCTCCGGCAGCGAGCGATTCGAGTGCCTGTTCGCGTCGCCACCTCTCAAGCCCCTCCGAGAGGAGTTTCCGAACAGCGGTACTGCGATCGAGCTTCTCGTTCTCGAGGTACGCCCCAAGTTCGGCTTCGAGGTCATCTGGGACACGTGTCGAAATCGTTCCCATAGTGTTTACAATGTATTTTTTGTATACAAACGCTTCGGTGGCGAGCAGGGCACCATGTACGTCAATTGTCGAACTTATATCCGACAATACCATATACGAACCCTGCGACCCTCCGATATGACAAGCGTAGGTATCGACGCCATCGAGATCCACACCGGAAAACTCAGACTCGATCTGGCGGAGACATTCGCACCGGCGATGGGCGACGCGCCCGAAAAGTACACCAAGGGGCTCGGGCTGCACGCCAGCTCCTTCCCCGACACCTACGAGGACATCGTCACGATGGGGGCGAACGCCGCCCACCGGCTGATGAAACGGAAGGGGCTCGAACCCGACGATATCGGTCGGATCGACGTGGCGACCGAGTCGGCGTTCGATCACTCCAAACCCGTCTCGACGTACATCGGCGGCTGTCTGGAACAGGTGTTCGAGGGCGACTTCCACCACGCGAACAAGGGCGAGCGGAAGTTCGCCTGCGTCGCCGGGACGCAAAGCATCGACGACGCCTACAACTGGATCAAAGCCGACCGCCACCGCGGCCGAGCGGCGCTCGTCATCGCGACGGACACGGCGCTGTACGCCCGCGACGATCCCGGCGAGGCGACCCAGGGTGCCGGCGCGGTGGCGATGCTGATCGACGAGGACCCGAACCTCGTCGAACTATCGACCGAACAGGGATACGGCTCGGCCGACGAGACGGACTTTTTGAAACCCCAACAGCAGTTCCCGAGCGTCGATGGGAAACGGTCGGTGAACGTCTATCTCGCGCGGATGCGCGAAGCGCTCATCGATTACCAGCGCGTCGGCGGGGACATCCACCCCGACGATTTCCGGCTCGGGCCGTTCCACACGCCGTTCCCCGGCATGGTTCGAAAGGCGGCGGTTCTCGCGTACCGACACATCACCCGCGATACGGAGATCGAGGACGAACTCGAAGCCGAGATCGGTCGCCAGCCCCGCCCCGAAGCCTTCAATGACGACGATGCGTACATGGAGGCGCTCACGGAGTACACCGATGCCCTGAAGGAGACCGACCGATACCAGGAGTGGTACGCCAGGACGATCGATCCGACGCTGACGCTCTCGCGGCACGTCGGCAACTGGTACACCGGCTCGGTTCACGTCGCCCGCGTCTCCGGGCTGA
>CAYQWI010000064.1:7030-8473 GCA_964421165.1 uncultured Natronomonas sp. | reverse complement strand
GTCGTCGTCGCCGGAATCTTGGATACGACGAACGAGCGGATCGCTCGGCGAGCGGAACGGCTGATAGCGACCGACGCCGTCCGCGATCCACCTTCCGGCGCACGTGTAGTGTCGACGCGGGAGCTCGTCGAGGAACTCGAAAATCCGGCCACGTTCGAGTCCACGACCCAGCTGTAATCGATTCCGTGGTAGGTCTCTCGTCTCCTTGGAAAGGATCGTCTATCCAGCCGACAATGTTATATGTTACCAATACTCAATAACAGTGGAGGAATTTATGTCCACCCCCACGGAACCGAGATACGCCACCGACGACGGGACGGTTGCCGGTCCAATGCACCCTGCAGACGAGCGCATTCTATCGTATCTGAGTGAGAATCCGCCGGACTACGTCCCGCTCGTTGCCAACAGACTCGGCATGCACCTCGGATACGTCGAACGTCGGGTCGAGACACTCGTCGAGTTGGGACTCGTACAACCGGTCAGCGAAGAGGTCATCTATACACTCACTGACCGAGGAGAAGGACACCTCACCGAGGGCGGATCTACCGCCCCCGTCGAAAAGAGCTGACTGTACAGCGCGCCATCGCGCGAGGCGTTATCGGATTTGTCTCTGCGTATTCTATCGAGCTAGTTCTGCCGCGTCGAACGCGCCTCCCGAACTTCCGCGCCGTCCCTTAGTTTATCCTCGCAGTTCGGACAGACACGAACCGTCGACATCCCCTGCGGGGCGAACACTCGGACATAGTTGTCCGTGACGAAAGACTCACAGTTCCGGCAGTGTGGCATACCGTAGACTCTTGAAGAGAGTCTCAAATATCTTTCCCCTATAATGTGAAAGATACGTTGTTACCGAGACGACAAGTAGTCGAACCCTACCGTTCCGAAGAGCTGCGATGGCGGCCTAATAGATCGAATCGATGTCGTCTTCGACGTGGCTGTGTTCCTCGGCGGGGAACGATCCGGATTCGACCTCGGATTTGTACGCTTCGATCGCGGTTTCCATCTCCGATCGAACGTCGCCGAACTGTTTCGAGAACGGCGGGGAAAACTCCGAGAGCCCCAGGATGTCGTCGATGACGAGGACCTGTCCGTCGGTCTCCGGTCCGGCACCGATTCCGATCGTCGGGATCTCGATCGCCTCCGTGATCTCTTCGGCGACGTTCGCCGGGACGTGTTCGAGAACGAGTGCGAACGCGCCCGCGGACTCGTGTGCCTTCGCGAGATCGAGGATCCGTTTGGCGGCCGAACTGGAGGTTCCCTGACGGGTGAATCCGCCCAACTGGTTGATATGCTGCGGCGTGAGTCCGAGGTGTGCCATCACCGGGATTCCGATAGCGGTGAGCCGCTCCGTCAGCTCGATCGTGTGTTCGCCCGACTCGAGTTTGACGGCGTCCGCGTTGACCTCCTTCAGGAAGGTCCCCGCCGTGCGTATGGATTCTGATT